>VYDC01000015.1:3825-15428 GCA_009843585.1 Chloroflexota bacterium
GGGCGATGTACCCGGTCGCGATCGAGGTCGATGCCGCCTCGGAGTCCGAGACGACCGTGGTCTCCATCGCCGGCGCCGACGAACCGGGATTCCTCTTCGAGTTCGCCAACGCGCTGGCGATGCTCGAGGTCTCGGTTCGGCGCGCCGAGGTGCGCACCGAGGGCGGCGAGAGCCGCGATACGTTCTGGGTGACGACTAGGGGCGGGTCGAAGCTGGTGGACGCGGCGCGGCTCGACGAACTGCGCGTGGTGGCGGTGCTCATCCGCCAGTTCACCCAGCTCCTGCCGCTGGCACCGGACCCCGGGCAGGCGTTGCGGCAGTTCGGCGCCCTGGTGCGGAGGCTCTTCTCGCTGGACGATCGGCGTGAGGCGCTCTCCGCCCTGGCCGATGAGAGCGTCCTCGAGATGCTCGCGGCGACCCTAGGCGTGAGCCGGTTTCTCTGGGAGGACTTCCTCCGGCTGCAACACGAGCACCTCTTCCCCGTGCTCACCGACCTGCCCGCGCTCGATCGTCCTCGGTCGGCGGCCGAGCTGCGCGGCGAGCTACAGGCCATGAGCTCCCCGGCCGCGACGGTCGACGTCGAGTCGCTCAACGTCTTCAAGGATCGGGCGCTCTTCCAGATCGACCTGCGCCACATCATCGGGCGCACGGAATTCGCCGAGTTCTCGCTCGAGCTCTCGGATCTCGCCGAGGTGGTCGTCGGCGAGGCGGCCGCGCTCACCTCGCGGGCGCTGAGCGAGCGCCACGGCCTCCCGCGCCTCGCGTCGGGCACGCCGTGCGGATGGGCGATCGCCGCTCTCGGGAAGTTCGGGGGGCGCGAGATCGGGTTCGCGTCCGATCTCGAGCTGCTCACGGTCTACGAGGGTCAGGGCGAGTCGGACGGAGTCGATCCGATCCCGAACGCGACGTGGTTCGAGGAGTTCGTGCGGGGGATGCGCGCGGCGATCCACGCGCCGCGCGAGGGCATCTTCGAGATCGACCTGCGTCTGCGGCCGTACGGCGACGGCGGGAGTCTCGCCAGCTCGCTCGACCAGTGCGAGAGCTACTACTCACCGAACGGGGACGCGTGGCAGTTCGAGCGGATGGCGCTGGTGCGCCTCCGCACGGTCGCCGGCGATGCCGCGGTGGGCCGCAGGATCGAGGCGATTCGGGATGCCTTCGCGTACTCGGGCGCGCCCCTCGATATCGGGGAGCTCGTCCGCCTGCGCGGCCGGCAGGCGAGCGAACTCGCCGCCTCCGGCAGCCGCAACGCGAAGTACAGCCGCGGCGGCCTCGTCGACATCGAGTACTACGTGCAGTCGCTGCAGATTCTCGCCGGGTCGGCCGATCCGTCGGTCCGCACGACCAACACGCTCGCCGCCATCGCGGCGCTGGCCGCGGCTGGCCGGATCTCGGCGGCGGAGGCGACGGGGCTGTCGGAGTCCTACGCCTTTCTCCGGCAGCTGATCGGCGCGCTGCGGGTGGTACGAGGCAACGCGCGCGATCTCACGATCCCTGCGACCGGATCGCGCGAGTTCGCGTACCTCGCGCGGCGGGTGGCCCATGCGACGCCCGAGGCGCTCGAGGCCGCGATCGAGGCGCGCATGGGATACGCCTCGTCGTTGTGGGATCGGCTTCCGACGGACGGGGGGGTGCTCGCTAGCCCTCACCCGCGATCTCGGGAACGGGAGCCCGGCCCGTCCGCGTGAGGCCGAGTGGTACCCTCGGCAGGACTCGAACCTGCGCACCCGGCTCCGGAGGCCGGTGCTCTATCCGCTGAGCTACGAGGGCGCTTTCCGAGGAGTGTACGGAGCGCCGAGAACTCCTCGCAAGGAGCGCCGCGGCCGCTCGTGCCCCAGCTCGACCCGCCCGCCCGGGGCACTCACCTCGCGTCGCCGCGCGGGTTCGCCCGGGCGAACCCCTCAGGAGGCATCCGCGCGGCGGACGGAGACGACGCCGCGAACACCGTCCAGCTGCTGCAGGAGCTGGGCGAACTCGGCGCCCCCCCGGGTCTCGAGCCGGAGGTGGACGATCGTCGTACGGTCGTCCCGCTCCTCCGTCCGCACCTCGACCATGTTGACGCCGGCCGCGGCGGCGATCGTGCTGATGTCGCGGAGGAGTCCCACGCGGTCCCACGCGTGCACCTCGATACTCCCGGAGTAGCGGACGGCCGAGGGCTCCCAGTCGCATTCGACGTAGCGCTCCGGCTCCTCGCGTCGCGCGACCGACCGGCAGCCGTGCCGGTGCACGGTCACGCCGCGCGAGCGGGTGACGAAGCCGACGATGGGATCGGGCGGGACCGGCCGGCAGCAGCCGGCGAGCGTCGCCCGGCGGCCGACCGAGCCGTAGATGCGGACGCCCGGCGCGTCATCGCGGCTCGGCTGTGCGGGCCGCGACGGCGCCACGTGCTCGACCAGCGTCTCCGCCAGAAGCTCCGAGGAGACTCCTCCGTAGCCGATGGCCTCCAGCATCTCATCGACGCTCTCGAACCCCAGCTGCGCGACGAGATCCGCGGGGACGCTCCTCAAGCCGAGACGGCGCTGTTCGAGTTCGAGCTGTTCGCTGCCGCGCCTGATGTTCTCGTGGCGCTGCTGCCGCCGGAACCACTGCCGCACCTTCTGCCGAGCGTTCGACGAGCCGATGTATCCGAGCGCCGGATTGAGCCACTCCCGCGACGGGCCCCGCTCCGCGCGCCCGCGCAGGATGTGCACGACGTCGCCGTTGGAGAGCTTGGTGTTGAGCGGCACGACGTGGCCGTTGAGGGTGGCGCCGCTGCAGTGCAGCCCGAGGTCGGTATGGATGCGAAAGGCGAAGTCGATCGGCGTGCTCCCGGCCGGAAGCACCCGGACGTCCCCGCGTGGCGTGTAGACGAAGACCTGATCGCGGAAGACGTCCGTCTTCACGGACTCTAGGAAGTCCTCGGCGCCCGACGACTCGCGTTGCCACTCGACCAGCTGGCGCAACCAGGACATGCGCTCCTCATCGCGTTCGTCCCGGCGGCTGCGCGGCTCCTCCTTGTACCGCCAGTGAGCGGCGACGCCGTACTCGGCCACGTCGTGCATCTCGTGGGTGCGGATCTGCACCTCGAAGGCGTGCGTCTCCGGTCCCATCACCGAGGTGTGCAGCGACTGGTAGAGCGACTCCTTCGGGTTCGCGATGTAGTCATCGAACGAGCCGGGGATCGGGCGCCAGATCTGGTGGATGATGCCGAGCGCGGCGTAGCAGTCCGCCACTTCCGGGACGAGCACCCGCATTGCGATCAGATCGTGAATCTGGTCGAAGCTCTTCCCCTCCGCCTGGTAGCGGCGCACCTTGTCGTGGATCGAGCGCAGGTGCTTGACCCGTCCCGAGACGTCGGCTTCGATGCCTGCCGCCTCGAGCGCCCGTCTCAGCTCCGTCGTGACGCCGCGCACGAAGCGCTCCCGCTCCTGTCGGCGCGAGGCGACCATCGCCGCCACCAGGCGGTAGCCCTCGGGATCGAGGAAGCGGAACGCGAGGTCCTCGAGCTGCCACCGCATCTGCCAGATGCCAAGGCGGCCCGCGAGCGGCGCGTAGATGTCCATCGTCTCCCGCGCGATCGCCTCGCGGCGCTCGGCGGGGAGGTGCTCGAGCGTCTGCATGTTGTGGAGACGATCGGCGATCTTGATGATGACGACCCGGACGTCCTCCGCCATGGCGAGGAGCATCTTGCGGAGCGTCTCCGCATCAGCGGTGTCCAGGCGGGAGCTCCCCGGCTGCGGGATGTGCTCGATCTTGGTCGCGCCCTCGACGAGGGTGGCGACGTCACGCCCGAAGTGCTCGCGCAGCTGTCGCGCGCTCACCTCACAGTCCTCGATCACGTCGTGCAGGAGCGCGGCCGTCACCGATTGCGCGTCCATCCGGAGGTCGGCGACTAGGCTCGCGACCGCCACAGGGTGCGTGATGTACGGGTCGCCGGACCGGCGGCTCTGCCCCGCGTGGGCCTCGATGGCGAAAGCGAGGGCGGCGCGCACCTCCTCGACGCGCGCCGGTGGGAGGTAGGCCTCGAGGGACTGGAAGAGACCCTCCGTGCCGGAAGGCGGGTGCTCGGAGACGACCACTCCGGCTGCTCCTCGTGGCGCGGTCGGGGCGGACGACCCGCTCGCCCAGATTAGCACGGCGCGAGGGGCACGCCCCGAGCCCGTCTCCGCTGGCGGCCGTGCGCCGGCGGGTGCGTGCCCGTAGGATCGACCACATGCCGGAGCTGCAGTCTCCCCGCGGCATGCACGATCTCCTACCGGAGGACGAGCCGCTGTGGCGTCGCGTGCGCGACGCCTGCGAGCGCGTTGCGCGCGGCTACGGCTACGGCTTCGTTGAGACGCCGATCGTCGAGGACGAGCGTGTCTTCCTGCGCTCGGTCGGCGCCGAGAGCGATCTCGCCCAGAAGGAAATGTATCTATTCGAGGATCGGGGGGGCGGGCGGCTCGCCCTGCGACCCGAGGCAACGGCCGCCGTCTGTCGCGCCTATCTGGAGCACGGGATGGCGAGCCGGCCGCAGCCGGTGCGCCTCGCCTATTTCGGACCGATGTTCCGCTACGACCGTCCGCAGGCGGGTCGCTACCGCCAGCTCT
Organism: Chloroflexota bacterium; assembly: GCA_009843585.1. Classification (GTDB taxonomy): domain Bacteria; phylum Chloroflexota; class Dehalococcoidia; order UBA2979; family UBA2979; genus VYDC01. The sequence continues at coordinate 8,394 of VYDC01000015.1, forward strand.
GGCAGTTCGGCGTGGAGTGCATAGGCGATGCCTCTCCCGCGGCGGATGCCGAGGTCATCGAGATGCAGCAGGCGCTCTACCGCGAACTCGGCCTGAGCGGCCTCACGCTGCGCATCAACTCGATCGGCACCGCTGAGTCACGGCGCCGCTACGAGCAGGCGCTTCGCGCCCATCTCGAGCCGCACGCAGCGACGCTCTCCGAGGACTCCAGGCGGCGTCTCGCCACGAACGTCCTGCGCGTGCTCGACTCGAAGGACGACGCCGGGAACCCGGCCGTGCAGAGCGCTCCCTCCATCACGGACGCGCTCGGACCCGGGGACCGCGCGCACTTTGCCGAGGTGCGGCGTCTCCTCGAGGCGCTCGACATCGACCACGAGATCGATCCACGGATCGTGCGGGGCCTCGACTACTACGCCCACACAGTTTGGGAGTTCGAGCCGCCGGGCGGTGGCGGCCAGTCGACCGTGGGCGCCGGCGGTCGCTACGACGGGCTCATCGAGCTGCTCGGTGGACCGCCGACGCCCGGTACCGGCTTCGCGACGGGCATCGAGCGCATCATCCGCACCCTGCGCGAGCAGGGGATCGAGGAGCCGTGCGCGCCCGCACCCGACGTGGTGATGGTGGCGATCGGCGAGGCGGGAGCCGCGTGGGCGATGCGCGTCGCCGCAGCGCTGCGCCGCGCCGGCTTCGTCGTCCGCGGGGCGACGCCGGCCCGCTCGCTGCGCGCGCAGCTCCGCACGGCGGGGCACCTCGATGCGCGCTATGCCGTCATCGCCGGTGAGCGGGAGGCGGCGACCGCGGTCGTCCAGCTCAAACCGCTCTCGGCGACCGGGGAGGAGCGCACGCTTGACATCGAGGGCGTGATCGACGCTCTCGGCGGTGCGATCGGGTCGCAGCCTCCGGCTCAGTCCGCGGGGGCCCGAGCGGCGGAACCGTCAGATGCTTGAGCGGCTCGCGGAGGTCGAGGCGCGCTTCGACGAGCTGACCCGGCTGCTCGCCGATCCGGAGGTGGTCGCCGATCATCGACGGGTGGGGGAGATCGCGCGAGAGCGGGCGCGTCTCGAGGGCGTCGTCGGGCTCTACCGCGAGTATCGCGAGACGGCGCAGGCGCTCGACGACGCGCGAGCGGCCTCGACGGATGCGGAGAGCGACGCCGAGCTGCGTGCTCTCGGGCGCGAGGAGGAGGAGCGGCTCGCCTCTGCGCTCGAGCATCTCGAGGGCGAACTCACGCTGGCGCTGCTTCCGCGTGATCCCGCCGACGAAAAGGACGTGATTGTCGAAATCCGGGCAGGCACCGGCGGCGAGGAGGCCGCCCTCTTCGCCGCCGATCTCTACGGGATGTACCAGCGGTACGCGGAGGCTAGGCGGTGGGGCGTCGACGTGCTCAACAGCTCGCCGACGCCCGCGGGCGGGATGCGTGAGATCACGTTCGAGATCCGTGGACACGGGGCGTACTCGCGATTCAAGTACGAGTCAGGCGTCCACCGTGTGCAGCGCGTGCCGGAGACGGAGTCGCAGGGGCGGATCCACACCTCGACGGCGACCGTGGCCGTGCTCCCCGAGGCCGACGATGTGGATGTCGAGATCGACTGGTCGGACGTGCGGGTCGACATCTTCCACTCGGGGGGCGCCGGCGGACAGAACGTCAACAAGGTGGCGACCGCCGTCCGGCTCACGCACGAGCCGACCGGCATCATCGTCGTCTGCCAGGATGAGCGGTCGCAGTCACGTAACCGCACCAAGGCGGAGACGGTGCTCCGATCGCGCCTCTACGAGATCGAGCGCGAGCGGGCTGCCTTGGAGCGCGCGGACACCCGCCGCCTGCAGGTGGGATCGGGGGAGCGCGCGGAGAAGATCCGCACGTACAACTTCCCGCAGGACCGCGCCACCGATCATCGCGTCGGCCTCACGGTGCACGGCCTTCCCCGGCTGCTTGCCGGGGAGCTCGACGATCTGATCGACGCCGTCGCGACCGAGGACCGGGCCCGGCAGCTCCACTCGCCGGCGTAGCGCGGACGCCGTTCCCTCGGGCCGCCGCGCCCCGTGGGAGCGGGCCCGGCCGGACGGGCGGTCGTCGGTCCGCCGACCCGGTCAGGTCCCCGGGCGCCTCCCGCTCCGTGTCTCACCCGCCAGCTCGATCGGCCGCGCACACGAGCCGCACCCGGCGGAGCATGCGATGTGGTTGCCGGGCGAGGATTCGAACCTCGACTCAGGGATCCAAAGTCCCCCGTGCTACCGTTACACCACCCGGCATGGTGCCCCTCTCTCCGATAGCGTAGCCGGTCCGTTTCTCGCTCGCCGAGGGAGCCGGGCGCTCGCACAGCTCCGCCGACGGCGCTCCTCGCTTCATGCGATCAGAAGCGGCACGCGCATCTCGGCCGGGGTCAGGCCCGAGTGGTGCGAGGAGAACGCGAGCCAGGCCCGGCCCCCGGTGACGCCGGGCATGCCGAGGATCGAGGCGCCCAGAGAGATGGCGACCGCATCGCCGACGCGCCCTCGGGCCTCGTCCCCAAGCGGGCCGGGACCGAGGAGTTCCATCTCTTCGAGTTCTTCGATGGAGAGCAGCGCGAACTCATTCCCGAAGCGTCCCTCGAAGTTGTCGTGGAACCTGGCCGCGCCGTCCGGGCGGAGGTGAAAGTAGACGGCCCGCGGGTCTCCCGAGGGCGGGACGCGCTGCAGCGCGTCAAGGATGCTTCCCGGCCGCAGCGGGTGCCGGCGGCCGACCGGCGCGTCGAGGTGACCGTGGTCGGCGGTCACGAGGAGGCGTGAGCCGGCCCCGAGGCCGACGGCGAGATGCTCGACGACCTCCTCTAGCTCTGCGACCGCGGAGTCCAGCTCCGGGTGGCCGGTTCCGGCCTCGTGAGCGATCGAGTCGATGCGCGGCGTGTAGACGTAGCTGAACGTCGGCTCGCGGGCATCGCGGGTTCGCTCGATCACGGTGTCGACCGCGTCTCGCAGCGTCAGATAGCCGCGCCGCGGTCGGCCACCGCTCGCGTATCGGGAGTACGGCGAGTCGACGAACTCTCGCGGAAGAAGCGAGAGCGTGTCGCGGTCCGCCTGCGCGATCAGCGGTGCGGTCGGGAATGCCTGCGCGGGGGTGATCCCGAGCTCATCGAGGGGGCGACCGTCGGATCGGCGCTGATAGTGGAGCAGGACCGCAGCAGCGTCGATGGTCGGCATGTGCGTCCACCACCCGACGACGGCGTGCCGGGCCGGCCACTCTCCGGTCGCGAGCGAGGTGAGCGCGCTCGCGGTCGAGGAGGGGAAGACGCTGCGCAGCTCCGTCGCCAGCAGGCGCCGGAGCGTCGACGTCGGCGACCGCCGCTCGAGCAGGCCCAGCCCGAGCCCATCGACGAGCAGCAGCACGAGGTGGCTCGGCTCGCCGATGAGATCGCGAAGCAGCTCCGCGCCCCGCGTCCTGAGCGCCACCGGCGCGCCGGAGGCAGAGGCGACCGCCCGGCCGAGGTCGACGAGATTCGGAACGTCGTCGGTGGGGCGCAGCAGCTCGCCGGTGGCGAATGCGCGCCGCAGCCGGTCAGCTCCTCCCACTGTCGACCCCGTTCGATGCCCCGCGTCGCCCGCTGCCGGTGAGCGTGCCCGGCGAGTCCGGTGCCGCCGGCAAGCAGCGCCGCCGACATCGCAGCCCGACCCGCGCGGCGATCCTCGACTCTCCCCGGACCGGCATGCAAGTGATAGGCGAGCGCGCCTGGCGCGATCATGATCGCCGGCGGGGATTTGCGGTGCGCGGCTGCACGGCGTCGACGCAGCCGGCGGCGGCCTCTACCATCTGCCGCCGCGGGCGTCGTGCCGCGGTGCCGGCCGACGCCACCGAACGGGTCCCGGCGCGAGCGTCGGGGGACGAGGAGGGGTCCGTGCACCGCGTGATCGGCAGCTTCGGTATCGGGAGTCTCGAAGTGACGCAGCTCTCGGACGCCGCGTTCGAGCGCGATCTGCGGATCTTCTTCGACGGCGTGGATGAGGCCGCGTGGACGGCCGAGCTCGGCATCGCGAGGCCCGAGGATCCGGTGCCCTATGGGTACTCCGGGTTTCTCGTGCAGGGCGACGGGCAGACCACGCTGATCGACACGGGGATGGGGGCGCGGGCCCGGGAGCCGGGCGTCGAGTCCTGTGCCGAGTTGCCAGAGCGCCTTCGCGACGCCGGTGTGGCGTCAGACGAGGTCGACGTGCTGCTTCATTCCCACCTCCACCTCGACCACTGCGGCTGGGATGTGACCGGGGAGGGAGCGGTGGCATTTCCCTCGGCCCGGGTCTATGTCCACGAGGCGGAGCTCGACTTCTGGATGACCCCGCACCCGCGTGCCCCCGAGCGGGACGTGCGCTTCGCCGACGCGCACGTCCGCCCGTTGCTGGACGCCGGCCTCGTGCGTCCCGTCCGCGGCGACGCCCGTGTCACGGAGTCGATCACCATGATCGAGACGCCCGGCCACACCCCGGGACACTGCGTGCAGCTCGTCCAATCGGATGGGGAAGCCCTAATCCTAGTCGGTGACGCGATGCACCACCCCGCACACATCGCCCACCTCGACTGGCACTCCATCTACGACGAGGACCGTGAGATGGCCCGCGAGGCGCGCCGGCGCATCTGCGAGCTCGCGATCGAGACGAACGCGCTCCTCACGGGGCCGCACTTTCCCATCCTCACCCTCGGCCGCATCCGGCGTGACGGGTCGGGCTACCGGTTCGAGCCCGTGGACGCGCCCGCCGTCCGCGGCTAGCGCGTTTCGGCGTCGCGGGTGACCGTCCGGACACTCTCCGTGTGGCCGGCTCGACCGCGTGAGGGAGCGGGATTGCCCGGCGCGCGGCTCTCCCGCAGACTAAGTGCGGGCGCTCCCCGATAGCTCAATCGGTAGAGCGGGCGGCTGTTAACCGCTAGGTTCGAGGTTCGAGTCCTCGTCGGGGAGCCAAGATAGACACGAGGGTGTCCCCGTGGCACCCGACCGCACGGGCGCGCGGCCCCTTCGCGAGCGCGCCCGCGCCGCGGACCGCCACTCCCACCGCTCAGCTCTAGCCCGCCCGGGCCGCCGACCCGCTCCGCCGGAATCCACGACCGCCGGGAGCGCGTTGTCGCCGGCCGCGCGGGAACTCGCAGTCTCGTCGCGGCCGGGTCCCCGTTGCGGGCCGAGAGGCGCGCTCGTTACTCCCCGTAAGCGTGGAACCATCTGAGGATGATGCGCGTACTGAGGGGTACGAGGGGTACTGGCGCGACCGCCACCGGCGCATCCCGTGGAGAGGGCCACGGCGTTCCTTCCTCTCCGCCGGCGCAGACCCGACGTTCGTCTCAGCGAGGACGCAACGGATGGAGGGTGAGATGCGACCGGGAATGCGGATGTCCGGGATGCTCGCCGCGGGTGCGCTTCTGGCTCTGGTGTTCACCGCCTGCGGCGACGACGGCGACCATGCCGACGAGTCGCGCGAGTCGCGCGTGATCACCACGGCGGCTCCCGCGCGGACGGTTGAGGCCGCGCCCGCAGCCACCGCGGCCGCGGCGGCCGCAGCCGCGACGGCGGCTCCGGCGGCGGCGGCGACGGACGCGCTCCGGCAGCCGGCACCCTCGGCGACGACCTTCCGGGACTACGAGCGCACCTCGTCCGTCGACTCGTCGACCGACGCCGTCTCGACCTTCAGTCTCGACACCGACCGCACCTCCTACTTCCTCGCGCTCAGCTGGGCGCGCAACGGCTACGCGGTGGAGCCGGACTCGGTGCGCGCGGAGGAGTGGGTCAACGCCTTCGCCTACGGCTATGAGGTACCGGGAGGATCCCGCAGCTTCGCGATCACGAGCGACGTGCTGGAGCACCCCCTGGGAGGCGGGCGGCATCTCGCTCGCATCGCCCTCCAGGCACCGATCGTCGCGGACGACACGCCCGTGAACGTCACGCTGGTGCTCGATGCGTCGGGCTCGATGCGGGAGGGGAATCGTGTCGCCATTGCCCGCGAGGCGGCCGAGGCGATCCGGCGAAGCCTGACTGATCGCGACCGCATCGCCGTGGTGCACTTCACGGGCGATGTGATCCACGACTACACCGTCGAGCATGCCCGCCCCGACAGCGGGCATGTCGAGTACTCGATCGGGCGACTCGCACCGCACGGCAGCACCAACGTGCAGGCGGGGCTCGACGTCGGTGTCCGGCTCGCCGACGCGGCCCGGCGCGAACGGCCGGACGCCTTCAACTACATCATTCTGATGTCAGACGGCGTCGCGAATGTCGACGCCACGAATCCCTTCGCGATCCTCGAGTCCTCGCCCGATTTCGAACAGCGCAATCCACTGCGCCTGATCACGATCGGTGTCGGGATCGCCAACTACAACGACTTCTTGCTCGAGCAGCTGGCGCAGCACGGCAACGGCTGGTATCGCTATCTCGACGGGATCGACCAGGCGCGCGCGACCTTCATGCGCGGGAACTGGCTCGCGCTCTCCACGCCCTTCGCCGACCAGGCGCGGGCGCAGGTGACGTGGGATCCCGCCCGGGTGGAGCAGTGGCGCATCGTCGGCTACGAGAACCGCATCACGCCGGATCACACCTTCGAACAGAACCGCCGGGAGTTCGCCGAGTTGCCGTCGGGCAGCGCGACGACCGTCTTCTACGAGCTGGTCCTGCGCGACGGCGCCCGCGGCGCCCCGGTCGTGCTGGGCGAGGTCGAGGTGCGCTGGGTCGATCCGTGGACCGGAAGCACGCTCGCGCAGCGGTCCGAGGTCGGCGGGAGAGCGACGGTTCCGTTCGACGCGGGCGACCGCTTCCTTCGCCTCGGCGCGATCGTCGCGCTCGCGGCGGACCGTTACAGTGCCCTCGCCCCGCAGGTGCCGAACGCCGAGGTCGATGCGCGCGGCATTCACGCCGATCTCACGGCGCTGAATGCAGAGCTCGGTCTCCTGGAGGACCGTCTCGCCTCCCTGGAGGCGTTCCGCGACTTCGACTTCCTGCTCGATCGCCGGGTGGGGGCGACGTCGGAGGTGGTGCCGTCCTCGGGCTACAGCCCCTGACCCCGATGACTGCCGGAGGGGGTCCGGGG
>VYDC01000114.1 GCA_009843585.1 Chloroflexota bacterium
GGCGGGTGAGGGTGACCTCGCCGCCGGACTGCGCCTCAGCGGCGGGGAAGGCGGGGTCGCCGTCGGGGCGGGGCAGCGTCAGCGCCAGGGCCGCCACGAGGACGAGGGCGGCCGGCAGGGCGGATCGCGCAGGCGGCACGGAAGAACCTCGCGATCCGGTGCGGACGGTGGTGGTCGCCCCGGGGACGCACGCCTACGCGGGCGGCGTCTCCGAGTGCACGAGCCCCACCACGTTCCCCTCGGGATCGGCGAAGAGCGCAAAGGTGACCATCCCGGGGATCGTCGTGATCTCCTGCACCGTGCTCCCGCCGCCGGCCGCGACCCGCTCAAGGGCGGCCGCGAGGTCGTCGACCTGGATGTAGAGGGTCACGCCCGGGTTCTCGGCCTCGGTGATTCCGCCGCCGATGCCTTCGCCCCCGGTCTCGACGAGACCGTACTGCATCGGGTTGTCGGCGCTGATTACCCAGTCGAATGCCTGGGAATAGAACCGCCGGAGCGCGGCCGTGTTGGACGCCCCGATCTCGAAGTGGACGACCGGATTGGGCATGGGCGCGTCACCCTCCACTCGCCGGAACGAGCGGTCGCCCCGGCGCGCAAGGGTAGCACGCGGGCGACCGCCTCCTTCTCCGGGGGTGTGGCCACGCGTGGAATCGGGTCGACGCCATGACTCGACCGACTGGGAGGAGCCGTGACCATACGCGACTACACACGCGGGCACGAGCACTTGCGACGCGACTCATACGAGCCGTCGTGTAGCGTCGATCCGGTGTGAGATGCCGTTCCGCGGCGAGCGCGATGGCGTGGTCGAGCGCTCCCGGAGAGGAGACGGCGTGGCCGTCCGTTCCCCGGTCGTGCCGGCATGTGCCCCGGCGATCGCGACGGAATCGGCGTCTTCACATGCCTGACCGACGCCGAGCCAGCCGGATTCCAGACGCACTACCTCCGAGCTCTCGTCCCGGAGCGTCCCGCGAGGAGCGGGCGAGAGGGCTCGCGATGTGGAGGGCGGGCAGCGGGCAGAGGTAGAGCCCACCCTCTGCCCGTTGCCTCCCCTCCGCATCGCCTCGATCGAAAGAGGCGGGCCACCCCTGGTCCCATCTCGTCCCCCTCGGACTAGTCGCCCGCTCACCGCGTGGGCGCGTTCTCGGCATCGGCGCCGCTCCTTCGAATCGGCGGCGACCCCGCAGCGCGGCGACAAAGTTCTGTGACATTTCGGCTCTAGCGTGAGCGGCGTTGAGGAGGCTCGTGAAGGGAGGGATGGAGCAATGATCGGCAGGAAGATGATCGTGCGGACGCTGCTCATGGTATCGGCCCTCACCCTCATCCTCGGCGCGGGGATCCTGGTCGGGTGCACCGGCGGGACGGAGCGCGGCGAGGGTTCCGGTCGCGAGGGCTCCGGCTCGGAGCACCGATCCGGCGAGGGCGGAGGCGAGCACGGCTCCGCCGGCGAGGGCTCGGGCGAGGGCTCGGGCGAGGAGGGCAGCGGGGCGATGCTCGCTCCGGATGAGACCTTCGACATGGTCCGCTCGGGCGCCCGGCTGATCCTGGACTACGACGGTTCGGTCAACGCCTTCACCGGCACCGTAGAGAACACGACCAACAGCGTCCTGACCCGCGTCAGGATCGAGGTCCACCTCGCTGGCGGCACCGAGCTCGGCCCGACCACGCCGGTGGACCTCGATCCCGGTCAGGTCGCCGACGTCACGCTGCCCTCGACGCAGGCGTCGTTCACCGGATGGGTGGCGCACGCCGAGGTCGGGGGAGGCGAAGGCGGCGGTGAGTCCGGGGGCGAGCACGGCTCCGGCGGCGAGGGCTCCGGCGAGGGCGCGGGCGGCGAGTCCGGCTCCGAAGGCGGCGGCGAGAGCAATGAGGCCGCCATGTCGAGCCCGATCGTCCCGCTCGGGGAGTCGTGGCAGGGCACGCTGGGCGGGCTGGCGGTCGACGCGCGGTACGACGCGGCGACGCAGTCGGTCCAGGCGACAGCCCAGAACACCCTCGCGCAGACGCTCTGCTACGTGCAGGCGGAGCCGCACCTGAAGTCGGGCGCCCGGACGGTGGGCGAGCTCGGCCCGGACCCGCTGGGGCATCTGAGCCCGGGCGAGCAGGGATGGACGAGCGTCTCGGTCGCGAGCGAGCCGTCGCTCGCGGGCGTCTCCTTCGACGGCTACGTCGTCCACCTGGAGGTGTTCGACTGCTCGGGCCCCGGCCCCGTGCCCCACACGGGCGGCGAGGGCGCCGAGGACGGCGGCGAGGGAGTCGGCGGCGAGGGTCACGGCCCCGGCGGCGAAGGCTCGGGCGAGGGCTCCGGGTCCGGGGGCGAGGAAGGCGGCGGGGCGATGCTGGCTCCGGGTGAGACCTTCGACATGGTCCGCTCGGGCGCCCGGCTGATCCTCGGCTACGACGCCGCGGTCAACGCCTTCACGGGTACCGTGGAGAACACGACCAACTCCGTCCTGACCCGCGTCAGGATCGAGGTCCACCTCGCGGGCGGGACCGAGCTCGGTCCGACCACGCCGGTCGACCTCGCTCCTGGCCAGGTCGCCAACGTCATGCTGCCCGCGACGCAGGCGTCGTTACCGGATGGGTGGCGCACGCCGAGGTCGGGGGAGGCGAGGGCGGCGAGTCCGGCGGCGAGCACGGCTCCGGCGGTGAGGGCTCGGGCGAGCACGGTGCCGGCGGCGAAGGCGGAGGCGAGCACGGCTCCGGCGGCGGGGGGAGCCGGGGCAGCTAGGCTCGCGTCAGGCGGGGTGCCCTCTCACGGGGAGCGGGCGCCCCGGGGAATAGAATCCGGCCATCCTCACCCGGACACGGCGCCTCACGCGGGCGCCGCGCCCGGGGTGTCCCGGGGGCTTCTCATGAGCGGCACGGTACTGATCGTCGAGGACGACGCCAGGATCGCGAACTGGGTGAAGGTGTACTTCGAGCGCGCCGGATTCTCGGCCGAGGTCACGCATGACGGCGAGTCCGGACTCGCGCTCGCCCGCGATCTGGCCCCGGACCTCGTGATCCTCGACCTGATGCTCCCGCGTCTCGACGGGATGGAGCTCTGCCGGATCCTGCGGCGCGAGTCGGACGTTCCCATCATCATGCTGACGGCACGGGAGGCTCACGCCGATCGGATCGCGGGGCTGGACACCGGCGCCGACGACTACATCGTCAAGCCGTTCGACCCCGATGAGGTGATCGCGCGCGCCGAGGCCGTGCTGCGCCGCGTGAAGGGGAGGGTGCAGCAGGTCGTGACCCACGGCCGCATCACCCTCAATGAGACGACCGGGATCGTGACGGTCGACGGGGAACGGGTCACGCTGAGCCAGGCGCAGATCGCTCTCCTCGCGACGTTCATGCGCCATCCCAACCAGTTGCTGACCCGGGACCAGCTCATCTCGCTCGCGTTCAACGACGATTTCGACGGGTACGACCGCGCCATCGACAGCCAGGTCGCCCGCCTGCGCAAGCAGATCGACCGCGACGGCAGCCAGCCCATCCAGACCGTCTACGGCGGCGGCTACCGCTTCGTCGCGGAGGGCGCCTGATGTCGCTGAGCGGGCGGATCATGGCTGCGACCGTCCTCGTGGTCGTGCTCTCCGTGCTCGCCAGCGTGGGCGTGGGCTACTACGCGACGCAGGCCCGGCTCGGCGTCTTCGTGGAGGAGATCGGGGACGACGAGGCGCTCCGGCTCGCCCGGGACCTGAGCCGGGAGTACACGGCAGCCGGCGGCTGGGAGACGCTGGACGGGGCGCTCGCCGAGGCGGGGTACGGAGGCGTCGCAGCCCCTTCTGGGGAGCGGTCGGAGGACGGGGAGGCGGGCCACCTCGATGCCCGCGACACCGACCCGGTGCGGGTCGTCGTCGTCGACATCGGCAGGCGCGTCGTCCGCGATACCTCCTCCGATCTGGTGCCGGGGTCCCCCGCTCCCGACCTGGGCGGGAACCGCGAGGCGGTAATCGATCTCGCGACGAACCGGCCCGTCGGCCACGCCTACGTCGACGTCCACCACGAGTTGCTCGCGGGCGAGTCGCGCGGGTTTCTCCGCGCGCTCCTCTCCATCACCGTCGTCGGCGGCGCGCTCACGGCCGGCGTCGCCGTCCTGGCGGCGGCCTGGGTGTCGCGGCGCATCACCGGGCCCGTCACGGCGCTGACGGAGGCAACGCAGGCGATCGCAGGCGGCGATACCGCCACGCTTCCCGTCACCTCCTCGGACGAGCTGGGCCGGATGAGCGCGGCGTTCAACCGGATGACCTCGGCCCTGGAGTCGCAGCGCGAGCTCCGCAGGCGGCTGGTGAGCGACGTCTCGCACGAGCTCAACACGCCGCTGAGCGTCATTCAGCTCGAGGCCGCAGGGCTGCGCGACGGACTCCAGGCGCCCGAGAGCGCGTCCCATCACATCATCCAGGAGGTGGAGCGGCTGCGGGGCCTCGTCACCGATCTGGATTCGCTCGCGGAGACCGACCACGGGGAGTTGAGGCTCGCGCGTGAGGCCACCTCCGTCCGCGAGCTGCTCGACGCGGAGGGGGAGCGCTGGCAGCCGCAGGCCCGGGCCCGGCGCGTTGACCTGTCACTCGAGGTCCGGGACGACCTTCCCGAGATGCACCTTGACCGGATGCGAATCAGCCAGGCGTTGGGAAACGTCGTGAGCAACGCCATTCACTCCTGCGAGGCCGGCGGGACTGTCGTCCTCAGGGCGGGCCTCGAGGGTGATGGGATGCTCGCGATCTCCGTCGTCGATGACGGGATCGGCATCCACCCTTCGGACCTTCCCTACGTTTTCGATCGCTTCTATCGGACCGAGCAGTCCCGCCGCCGCGGGACGACCGGCACCGGGCTGGGGCTCGCGATCACCCGGGCGCTGGTCGAGGCGCACGGAGGGAACATCGCGGTCGCGAGCGACGGGCCAGGGCGGGGCACGAGCGTGACCATGCGCATGCCCGTGACGGGCGGAGCCTAGGTCGGACACCACCAGGCGCTGCGCGCCCTCGACAATCGCCTGATCGGCTACCTGCACGGCAGCCTGCGCTCGCGCGAACCCTACGACGAGGAGACCGCCGGGGGAATCGGAGCGAACGACACCGAACTCGCCGCCTGACGGGGACCCGTGAGGGCCACGACGCGGGCCTGCACCTTCACCGTGACGACCATGCGGTGTCTAGACGGTCTCGAACTCCAGCGCCGACAGCCTGACGTCGGCGGAACGCCGCGAGAGGTTCAGCATCTCGACGCCCACCACCTCGTTCGACTCGTTGTAGTCGAGCACCACGCCCGGTGCGACCTCCTGGGACTCGACGATGGCCGATGCATCGAGCCGGAGGTACAGGGCGTCGGCCGTGCGGTCCACATGGAGCTTCATAGTTGGCCTCGCGTGTCGCGTTCGAAGGATGTGCTGACCACCAACGGCCGTGTCCTGAGCGCCCCCGCTAGACGCTCAGCTCGCGCCGCTGCTCGGCGACGCGGAACTTCAGCCTGCCGCTCGGCTTCATCGACGGAATGGGGTTGAACCGGAACTTGAAGTTCTTGGGGTCCACCTCGAGCGTGAAGTGGTGCGCGATCAGCAGCAGGTTGACGGCCAGCTGCAGCTCCATCCACCGCGAGCCGAGGCAGGTGTGCGTGCCCAGCCCGTAGGGGGCGTAGCCGGGGCTGAGGTGCTCGTTGCGCGGAGGCAGGTAGCGGTCGATGTCGAACGTGAAGGGGTCGGGGAAGACGTCCTCCATGTAGTGCGTGGCCGTCTGCGCGATGACGACCTTCGTCCCCACCGGCAGCTCGTAGCCCTCCACGGCACAGGAATTCATCACGTGCCGGATGGACATCGGGACGACCGGGTACATGCGCATGCACTCCATCATGAAGCGGTGCGTGACATCGATCGTGGAGGGATTGAGGTCGTCGGGGTCCGGATCCCCGCCCTCGAACAGCGCGTCGGCCTCGGCCCGGATCCTGGCGTAGATCTCCGGCTGCGACGCCATGGCGTAGACGGTGAAGCTCAGGGCGTCGCCCAGGTAGGCGCTGGCGACCAGCGCCGCGGTGAAGGCGAACCTAAGGTTCGACTCCGGCATGAACTGCGGATCGCTCGCGTGCAGGCTCAGGTAGTCGTCCACCAGGTCCGGGTGCCGCCCGAGCCGCTGGGCGGGGGTGTGGACGCCCTGGATGCGCTCGAGCAACGTCTCGATGAACTTCACCCGGCGCCGCATGCCGGGCGTCTTCAGCATGAACTCGGGCATGATCTTCATGATGTGAACGCTGAGCGCGCGTTCCTTGAACTTCAGCAGGTCGTCGATGATGTCCTGGGTCTCCACCCCGACCATGAACGGCGAGATCTGGGAGTTGATCATCCGCCGGCTCATGCCGGTCGCCGGATAGGAGTCCCCGACCGTCCACTCCGTCATGTGCGCGCGCGCGCGGCCGTAGAGCTCGTCCATCTGCCCGGCCAGTCTCTTGCGGGAATAGGCCGACGACAGGGACTTGCGCAGCCGGAAGTGGTCCGCGCCGTCGAGCGCGGGCAGCACCCCGGACGCGCCGTAGACCTTCTCGAAGCCCACGAAATAGTCCCTGGCCCTCAGGTACATCCGGCCGCGGCGATGGGCCCAGTGGTTCGTCTCGGTACCGACCAGGAAGGTCATCGGCTCCGTGAACGGCGGCCGGATCTGGAACACGGGGCCGTACTGACGGCCGAGGTCGGCGAAGAGCGCCGGTATGTTGCCCTTGCGGAGCTCGGGATGGAGCAGGAGCTTGCGCAGGGGGGCGACGGGCGCCGTGCGGATCAGGGCCGAGCGCCGGAGCAGCGGTCCCGCCAGGTTCTGGGCCACCGCCTCGGCGATGGAACGGCCGATCAGGTCCATCTGGCAGATGAACCGGATGCGCTCCTCCGCCTCCTCGTCGAGCTGGAACATGAAGCGGAAGACGTCGCACGTGTTGATGAGGCAGATGATGATGACGTCCCGCGGGTCGGGGATCTCGTTGTTGAAGATCGCGTTGCCGATGCGGGTCCGTACGAACTGGACCGCCGTCTCCTCCGACGGGGTGCCGAACATCGCCGACTGCCACGTCTCGCGGGAGAGCGTCCAGAACTCGCCATCGTGGTGCTCCAGGACCTTCAGCTCCACGAGACGATCTAGGTTCCAATCGATGATCGACTCCGCGCGGGGTGCCAGCCTCTCGATCCAGTACTGTGTGGTCCGCCGGACCGGTTCGGCCGCGATCTCCGTCAGGATGGGGTCGAGCGTGGGCATGCCCGTCTCCGTCTCGTCGATGACGAAGAGGGACTCGGGATCGGTGTCGATTCGCGACCGGAGCGAGAGCTCCGCCAGCACGGCGCCGACCACGGCGCAGTTCAGGTCCCAGCCGGGAACCTGGTGGAAGTAGCCGCTCTCCTCGTTGAGGAGCATCAGGATGAGCTCTTCGGTCAGGGTGAGCGACTGGGTGGGCGTCTCCGCCCGTGAGGTAGTCATCGTTCTCTGACCTCGGTGCACCACTGTGACGCCATGTGCACGTCTCTGCCCTAGCTCAGAATACACCCCCCGAGCGACGCCCGTGCCGTCCGGCCGTGCCGCCCGAAAGCGGCGAGGGCGCCGCCTCGCCGCGCCGCCTCGCGGGGCGCGATGCGACGGGCAGGGTGGCCGGCCGGGACGACCCGGTCCGGCGTGACCTCCAACCGGGTGTTCGCCCGGCGTGCGCTCCCCGCACCCCCGCCAGCCTCATCCTTACCGACCGGAGCCGCTCTCCGGCACGGCGGCGGGGCGAGAGCCCGCAGGGGGCTTGAGAGCCACGAAGCAGTACAGCGGCGTGAAGACCCCCGCCCTGCCGCCCGCGACGTAGGCATGGGCGGTGCGATCGAGGAGCCCGATGACGTCCGCGGAACCCCTCGGGACGATCCTCAGCGCCTCGGCGAGCCGCGATATCCCCGTGAGCGCCGTGCGGCCCAGCGGGATCCGGCGCAGGGCGTTGCCCGGCGTGCTGCCGCGCGTCTCCATGGGCTGATACCACGGTGTCGTCGCGCTGTGCTCATCGACGGCGCGGTCCCTCGCCTCGATGATCTGAAACCCCGCGCTCTCGAGCGCCCGGTTCACCTCGCCCATGGTCGCGATGTCCGGAAGCGCGATTCCGTGCATGAGGTCCCGCTTGATGGCCCGGTGCTCCTCGTCGTCGGGGTCGAACGTGTCCGTCATGCACATCTCCTGCCCCCAGAGGCGGGCGCCGGGCTTCAGCACGCGGAAGACCTCGGCGAAGGCGCCCTCCTTGTCCGGCGCATGGCACGTCGACTCGATCGCGTATCCCCCGTCGAAGGTGTCGTCCGCTACGGCGTCCATGTCCATGAAGCTGCACGCCAGGTAGTCGACCATGTGGTCGACGCCCGCATCGGCGTTGAGCGACTTCGCCCTCTCCAGCTGAGTCTCGCTGCTATTGACCCCGACAACCCTGACACCGGCCTCCCTGACGACGCGGCGCATCGGGCCGCCGACTCCGCAGCCGACGTCGACCACCGTCATGCCCTCGCTCAGCTCCAGGCGCGAGATCATCAGCCGCTGATGCCGGATTTGGGACTCCTCGACGCTCTCCCGGGGCGATAGAGGCGCGAAGTGGAGGGACTCGCTCCATCCGAACACCATGAACTCGCTGCAGAGATCGTAGTACTCGCGGACGGTCGCGGCGTGGTCGTAGCCCGTCGGGCCGGCACCCTCTGCGCGCGCCCGACCGCTCCATCCATCGAATTGCGTCACGCGGCGATGGACGTCCGACGCCCCGTACGTGTCCTTCAGCCCCCGGGACAGCCGCCGAAGATCCGCGAGAGTCCTTCTCATGACCGGCGCCGGTCCCGCTCGGGGAGCCCGTCCCCGGCGGCCACGCCCCGTCTCCGTGCACGCGCGGAAACGCGGAGCGCGGACACGTCTCCGGACAGGCGCCCCCGACCATCGTCCCGGGCGGCATCCCCGGGACGGGGACCGGCGGTGAGGAGGCGATCGTGACGTTCGCGGCGATGCCGGAGGGCGGGGACGCACGCGGCGACGATCCGCTGGGCACTCCGCGAGGGGTGGCGGTTCATGTGTTCCGCATTGTCGTGCACCCGGGAGCGCGACCGCTACCCGGTGTGCGACAGCGGCGACCACGCCTACGCCGCGTTCCGGCGACCGGCTGAGCCCTCTGGCCGGGACCGCGCGATCGCTGCCGGCTACTCTACCTCGGCGTAGGTGAGAAGCCACTCTCCGTCGAATCGTTCGTAGATGAACCTCATGTTCACCGATCCCCCGCTGAAGCGCGCCGTGTGCGTGAGTTCCCATCTTCCGGGCTCGATCTGCCGGGGTGGGGACGTCTCCTCCGCGGTGAACGTGATGCCGCGGCTCTCGAAGGGCGTCATGTCGCGCCGGATCTGTTCCTCCTCCTCCAGCCAGTAGCCCTCCTCGTAGAAGTCGCTGAGTCCCTCAAGGTCGTACGCGTTGTAGACGACCCAGAGCTCCATGGTCCTTTCGCTCAGGTAGGCGGCAGTCTCCGCCTCGTCGGCCGTGAGCGGTTCCGTGGTCGGGGCTGGTTCGGGCGCACCGTTCCCGCACGCCGAGGCGGCCACGGCGAGCGCAGCCAGCATCCATGCCATTGCGCTTCTCGGTGCCCGCCGGCCGCGGGAGCCGGCCGGGGCGGTGCCGTGCTGGTCGCGGAGGGCATCCACGTGGCGGACCGGTCCTCCCTGCTGGAGCGGCGCAGCTCCGCGGCGATCCCGCCCGGTGCGAGTGTGTCACTGGCGATCTCCCGCCTTCCATAGATTGGGCGTGTGATTGGCCCCGCTCGCCGTATGGATCTGTGTAGGTTCTGCAGACGCGTGCAGCTACCGGGTCGGCGGATGCCGCTGGAGGAGCGACGGATCGAGCCCGGGAGTGACGTCGTCCCTGCAGGAGGCGGGGGGGGGGGTGTGCCCGTCACACCGGGTCCGGGACGGCGGATGCAGCCATGCGGTAGCCCACGCGGGGCTCGGTGAATATGTGGACCGGGTCGCTGGCGTCGTCGCCGAGCTTCCGGCGCAGCCGCTTGATGACGTCGCGCAGCAGCCACGGCTCGCCGAGCCGCTCCGGGCCCCAGACGCGTTGCAGGAGCAGATTGTGGGTCACCACGCGGGGGGCTCCGGTGGAGAGGTGGTAGAGCACCGCGTACTCCGTCGCCGTCAGCTCCACCGGCACGCTCCCGAGCGTCACGCGGCGCTCGACGTAGTCGATGCCCAGCCCTCCCGCGAAGTAGGGTCCGGAGGGCTCGGGCCCCTCGGGAGCGATCCTCTTCCTGAGGGCCGCGCGGATCCTCGCCGCGAGCTCCGTCGGCGAGAAGGGCTTCACGAGGTAGTCGGCCGCCCCCAGGTCGAGCGCCCGGGCGACGACCTCGTCCTGACCGTAGGCGGAGAGGAAGATGACCGGCACGTCCGCCGTCTTCAGGATCTCCCGCATGAGTTCGATGCCGTCGCTCCCCGGGAGGACCAGGTCGAGCAGGACGACGTGGGGGCGCTCCTCCTTCATGAGGTGCGCGACGTCGCCGGGGTCGGCCGTGACGATCGGGGCGTACCCGGCCCTGGTCAGCGCGTCGCGGACGTACCGCAGCGCCTGCGGGTCGTCGTCCACGGCGAGGACGCGCACGGGACCCGCGGGCGCTCGCCGCGGCGGGCCGGCGCCCACCGCGGGCCCCGCCTCGCCGCCGGCGGGCTCCGCGGCCGCGGCCGGCAGGGTGAAGGCGAAGCGGGCCCCGAGGCCCGGGCCGTCGCTCTCCACCCAGATCCGTCCGCCGTGCGCCTCGACGATCCCCTTGCAGATCGCGAGGCCCAGCCCGGACCCGGCCATGATGCTCCCCGGGCGCGCGCCCGCGCTTCGGGAGAGCTTCCGGAAGAGGTGTGGCAGCAGGTCCTCGGGGATGCCGCGACCGACGTCCGCGACGGAGAAGGCGAGGTCGGTGCCCTCCCGCGCGACCCGGACGAGTATCGGAGAGCCCTCCGGTGAGTACCGGGCGGCGTTGGAGAGCAGGTTGCTCAGCACCTGAACGACCCTGCGCCGATCGGCCATCACGGGTGGAAGCTCCGCCTCGAGGTCCATGCGGAGGTCGCCCCGCGCTGCCCCGCTGAGGAACCTCTTCCTGGCCTCGTCGACGATCGCGGTGACCTCGCACGCCCGGGGTTCGACGGAGAGCGAGCCGGTCTCGATGCGGGCCACGTCGAGCAGGTCCCCGATCAGGTGGTGCATCTCGTCCGACGAGTTGCTGATGATGCGGAAGAACTGCGTCATCTCGGCGGGATCGAGCTCGGGCGCGGCCTCCAGGAGCGTCGTGACCGAGCCCTTGATGGAGGCGAGCGGGGCCCGCAACTCGTGGCTCACCATCCCCAGGAACTCCGCGCGCAGCTGCTCCAGATCCTCGAGCGGCGTCATGTCCTGCAGGGTGACGACGACCGACTCGACGCCGCCCTCCTCGGCGCGGATCGGCGTCGAGTTGAGCAGCGCGCTGACGCTGCGGCCGCTCGGGACGCGCATGACGATCTCCTCGAGGCGGACGACCTCGCCGGTGCCGAGGAGGTCCGCGAGCGGGAAGTCGCTGAGGGCGACCTCGCGTCCGTCCGCCCGCACGAACGTCAGCACGTCCAGGAGCTGTTCCGGCGACTGGTCGGGCTCCCGGAGGTGGTCGACGATGCGTGCCGCCTCCCGGTTGAACGACTTCGGCGCCCCCGTCCTGGCATCGAAGACGATGACGCCGACCGGGGAGGTGTTGATCAGGGTCTCGAGATCGGCGCGAGCCCGCTGTTCGTCCCGGTGCGTGCGGGCGTTGGCGATGACCATCGCGGCGTGCGAGGCGAACATCGCCAGGGTCTGCTCGTCGTCGAGCGTGAAGTCCCCGCCGCCCTCTCTCTGTGCGACGTGGATGTTGCCGACGTGGCGGCCGCGGTGGAGGATCGGCGCCGCGAGGAACGGCACGACGGGATCGACGGGGAGCGGGAAGCGGAGCCCGGAGAGCCCCATCGACCGGGCGTGGCTGTTGAGATCGTCGATCCGGAGCGGCTCGGAGGCGCTGCCGACGGAGTCGAAGAGCTGCCACCGCTCGGGAAGCTCCCAGAGCCGCTGGGCCTCCCCGGAGGTCATCCCGGAGGAGAGGAAGTCCTCCACCTCGCCCGCATCGTCCGCCAGGGTCATGACCCCGTAGCGGGCTCCCGTCAGCGAGCGCGCCGAGTCGAGAACCTCCTGCAGCACCGTGTCGACGTCGAGGCTCTCGTTGACGCGCCGGCCGGCCTCGCTGAGGCGCGAGAGACGCTCCCTCAGCCCGGCGATCTCCGCGGCCGGGTCGTCTCGTGGGTCCATCTCGCTCCCGTGGGGTCGGGCCCGCCGCCGTCCCGGGGTCCCCTCGTCGCGCGCGGGCCGCATCATACACCCCGCTCATTCGACGCGGGGACCGGTCGATACGCCGGTCATTCGGGCGGACGCGACGGGTGAGGTGCGCCGCTGGGCGCGTCGGGGCGGTCGCCTGGGTGGGGGGTCCCACCGGCCGCGCGTCGCACCGACGGAGAACAAACACGCATTCGTATGCGAAAGCGCCAGCGATCATATGTATTTCGTATCGCCCGTTCCGTGGCGTTCTGGGAGACTTCCGTCGCTCGCATCGGCCGGGGCGGTCCGGACGGTGCCGGCGCGTAGGGCGACCCGTGCGGCTCGTGCCGCTGGTCGTAGTGGCTGGCGCCGTTCATGGCTGACGCGACGACGTCGACTCCCCATTCCGACGACGGGCGTCAGTGACGAGCCGCTGGAGCCCATGCGGCCGTCTGCGGCCGGGTCCGGCGCATCGGGCCTCGCGCGCGACGCGCGCTCGAGAGTCGAGCCGTCGGCATCTCCGGGGAGGTGTGATGAGGCTGTGGCCACGCCGTCGGCAGCTGGTCGCGACCGACGCGCACGAGCAGGTCGTGGCGGGGGAGACCGTGCACCAGCCGGCGATCATGCGTGCGTGCGGCGGCCACGTGCCGACCGCGGCCAGACGCACGCTCGTGACGGTCTCGGTGGTTCGCGAGGCTCACGACCGCGACGCCGTCGCCGTCGTGAGCGTTCTCGGCGAGGTGCTGGGCTACCTCCCGAGGCACGACGCGCGCGCGTGGCGTCGCCACCTTCCCGACCGGGGCATCACCACGACGGCCGCGGTCCGCGCCGTCGGCCCCACCGGGACGGTCGGGGTCGAGGTCGGTCTGGCACTCCGATAGCACCACTGCATGCACGGCCGCGGTCCACGGCCGCCCCGCTCGCCTGCCGCGGTGGCGCGTCGCCCCTCCGCGGCATGGAGGGGGTGCCAGAGCGATGACCGCGCCCCCGTTCTGGATCTACGTCGACACCGTGAGCCGACTCGCGCGAGTCCATCGCGAGGACTGCCGCTACGTCCGCGACCGGCGCCTCGTCCTGAACCCCGCCAACTGGTGGGCGGCAGCCTTCGGCACCCGGGACGAGGCGCACCAGGCGGCGCGGCGGATGTTACCCCAGGCGACCTATCGCGATTGTGACGACTGCGCCGACTAGCTAGCGCCGCGGGCGGCGCGGCGCCGTCGTGCGCGGCCGCCGTCTAAGGTCTGCACCGACTTCCAGAGGCGCTAGCTGCCCGCCTTGGTCCCGTAGCGACCGGTCAGCCCCCGCCGGACCGCACTTGTCGCCGATCCCCTCTGTCGCGACGAACATACGCGTGTTCACACGCCCGCACGCCCTCGTCACATGACCGTCATATGGACGGGTGCCTGCAGCGCTGGCACTCTGCACTGTTGCGGGCCGGACAGGGCCCTCGCCCGGGTGCGCCTCATCGTCCCGGCGAGTCAGGGGCCCGCGTCGAGAGGACACGTCGATTACTTCGATTTCCGCCGACCCACGCTCGGGGACGCCCGACTACACGATGGGCTTCAGCGACGAGATCCTGGAGGTCATGCGTCGAGACACCGCCGAGGCCAGCGCGGCGTACCTGCTCCCCTACCTCAGGCCCGGCCTGCGGGTTCTCGACTTCGGCTGTGGACCGGGCACCGTCTCGGTCGGGCTGGCCCGGGCGGTGGCGCCCGGCGAGCTGCACGGCGTGGACATGGAGGCGTCGCAGATCGAGTTGGCGAGGTCCGTCGCGGCGGCATACGGACAGGAGAACGCCGTCTTCCACGTCGCCGATGCGATCGACCTGCCGTTCGAGGACGAGTACTTCGACATCGCCCACTGCCACAACGTGCTCATGCACATTCCGGACACGGCGGCGGTGCTGGCCGAGGTGAGGCGGGTCCTCCGTCCCGGGGGCATCATCGCCTGCCGGGAGATGATCGCCGCGTCGAGCTTCACGCGTCCCGACTTCGGTGTCCTCACGAAGGCGTGGGAGATGTTCTCCGACCTCGTGGAGGCCGACGACGGCCATCCGCAGATGGGGAAGGACCTCAAGGCCCGCCTTATCGATGCGGGGTTCACGAACGTCCAGGCGACGGCATCGATCGCGACCTACAGTTCACCCGCCGACGTGGCCTTCATCCACGCGGCGGCGGACCAGTGGTTCCTGGCGCCGGAGATCACCGAGGCGGCGATCAAGTACGGGGCGGCGACCGAGGAGCTCTGCGACGCGATACGCGACGCCTACGAGCGGTGGAGCCGCCATCCGGGCGCCGTCTGCGGCGTCGCGTTCGGCGAGGCCGTGGCCGGCAGGCCGTAGCTCCGCGGCGCTGGGCTTCGCGCGCGGGCTCTCACCCTGATCGCACGACCCTACGCCTGGGACCCGCGCTGCTCGGCGTGGTTTGCGACGATCCTCGAGGCGACCGACAGGAAGACCCGCATCTCGTCGCTGCTCACGCCCCTGGTCAGGGCGACGTTGAGGTCGCGGAGGGCCCCGCCGATCCCAGCCACGGCCTCCAGCCCCTCGTCGGAGGGTGTGAGCATCACGATGCGCCGGTCGCTGCGGAGGCGTCGCCTGCGCAGGAG
>VYDC01000017.1 GCA_009843585.1 Chloroflexota bacterium
AGGCCCTCCTCGACGGCACTGGCCGGCTCCCCCAGCTCCTCCGCCAGCTCCGAGACCGGCCGCTCGCGCGTGAGCACGCTGCGCCCGGTCAGCTCGGGGGCGTGCGGGTCGGAGAAGTTCCCGGCCTCGCTCACCCCGTAGGCGAGCCGGGCGAGCCGCTCCTCGCGCGAGCCCGCGCCGAGCACCCCGGCCACCTCCGGGGCGCTCCAGAGGTAGTACTTCCCCTCGATGCCCTCGCTGTCGGCGTCGAGCGCCGCCGCGTAGCCGCCCGCGGGGAGGGCGAGCTCCTCCTCCATGGCCTCGAGGGTCTCGCGCGCGATCCGGGCGAAGAGCGCGTCGCCCGTGACCTGATGGGCGTGCAGGTAGAGGCGCGCGAGCTGCGCGTTGTCGTAGAGCATCTTCTCGAAGTGCGGGACCAGCCAGCGCTCGTCGACGGAGTAGCGGGCGAAGCCCCCGCCGAGCTGGTCGTAGATCCCGCCGGCGGCCATCCGCCTGAGCGTGTGGAGGACCATCTCGGTCGCGGAGGGCGACGCCGTGTCGCCGCCCGACAGGGCGCCGTCTGACAGGGCGTCGTGCGCGAGCAGGAACTCGAGCGTCGAGGGGGAGGGGAACTTCGGCGCGCCGCCGAAGCCGCCCCAGAGGCGATCGTAGCCCGCGCGCAGGCGCGCCACGGCCTGCTCCGCCGCCGCGTCGTCGAGCGCGAGCCCGCCCGGAGGCTCATGGCGGGTGGCCGCGCGCAGGCGCTCCGTGATCGAGCCGGCCGCCCGGATCACGTCGCCGCGGCGCTCCTCCCACGCCTGATGGACGCTCTCCAGCAGTCGCGGGAATCCGGGCCGCCCGTGGCGGTCGTCGGGCGGGTAGTAGGTCCCCGCGTAGAAGGGCTCGCGCTCGGGGGTCAGGAAGACCGTCATCGGCCAGCCGCCCTGGCCGGAGAGCGCCTGCGTCGCCAGCATGTAGGCGGCGTCGATGTCGGGCCGCTCCTCGCGGTCGACCTTGACGGAGACGAACCACTCGTTCATCAGCCCGGCGATGGCGGCGTTCTCGAAGGACTCGTGCGCCATCACGTGGCACCAGTGGCAGGTCGAGTAGCCGACGGAGAGCAGCACGGGCTTCTGCTCCTCCCGCGCGCGGCCGAACGCCTCCTCCCCCCACGGGTACCAGTCGACGGGGTTGTCGGCGTGCTGGCGCAGGTAGGGACTGCTCTCCCGGGCGAGCCGGTTGCGCCCGCCCCCGTCCGCGCCGCTCGGCGTCATCCCGCACCTCCCGGGTCCGAGAACGCGCGGCTCCCGCCGCGGCCGGCGTGCGCGCCGGCGGGGCTCTCGCTCACGGCGCCCACACTGTACGGTGTACCTCTCCGCGAATCGACGAGAGGAGGAGCCGTGGTCTCGTGGTTGAGGGGCCGGCTACTCGGCGATCGCACCGCCATCGACCCGATCTGCGGCATGGAGGTCGACCGCCACAACCCCCCGGGCGGATCGGCCCGGCACGAGGGCGTGACGTACTACTTCTGCGCCACCGGATGCCGCCTCGAGTTCGGGGAGGATCCCGAGGGCTACCTCTCGGGCGAGAAGAAGATGGAGATGTAGCCCCGCCGGTACCCCTTCCCCGGCGCGGTCCCCCACCGGCCTCCCTCCCGGTGAGCCGGCGCTGCTGGCGCGGAGCGCGGGGCGCGGTCAGACTGCCCGCGTGACGCCGCTGCTCCGCCCGCTGCGCCGCCCGCAGGCGCTCGTCTACGCGCTGGTGGCGGCCGCGCTCCTGCTCACCACCGTGGTCGTGCCGCAGGCGGGCGCCTTCGAGATACCCCCGCTCAACCCGTTCGGCGCCGAGTCCTTCGAGGGCGAGGTGCTCGCCGTCGAGGAGACCGGGCGCGAGCAGACCCCGGTCGGCACCATCCTCAGCCAGCGCATCGTGGTGCGGCTGCAGGGCGGCGAGGCGATCGTCATCGAGCGGCAGTTCCTCGAGGGCGACACGATCGGACTCCCGGTCCAGGCGGGCGACCGCGTGCTCGTGACGGCGAACGAGAACCCGGGCGGCACCGCCTACTTCATCGCCGACCGCTCGCGGGCGCAGCCGCTGTGGTGGCTGGCCGTCGCGTTCTGCGCTCTCGTGGCGCTGGTCGGACGGAGCCGCGGTGCCTGGTCGCTGCTCGGGCTGGCGGCGAGCTTCCTGGTGATCGCGCGCTTCATCCTGCCGGCCATCCTCACCGGCTGGGATCCCGTCGTCGCGACCGTGCTCGGCGCGGGCGTCATCGCCTTCGCGACGCTCGTGCTCGCCCACGGCGCGAACTGGAAGACCGCCGCGGCCCTCGGCGGCACCGCGCTCAGCCTCGCGCTCGCCTTCGCGCTCGCGCGCTTCGGCGTGGGGTTCGTCGAGCTGACCGGGCTCGCGGACGAGCACTCCGTCGCGCTCAACATCCTCTCCGAGAGCGCCGTCGACGCCCGGGGGCTGCTCCTGGCCGGGATCATCATCGGCGCCCTGGGCGTCCTCGACGACGTCACCGCGACGCAGGCCTCCGCCGTCTTCGAGCTGCGCCGCGCGAACCGGGCCCTGGGGGTCGGCGAGCTCTTCGCGCGCGGCCTCAACGTCGGCCGCGACCACATCGCCTCGACCGTGAACACGCTGGTGCTCGCCTACGCCGGCGCCTCGCTGCCGCTCATGGCGCTGCTCGCCTCGCAGGCCGAGCCGCTCGGTCTCCTCGTCAGCCGCGACCTGCTCGCGACCGAGATCGTCCGCACGCTCGTCGGGAGCATGGGGATCGTCGCCGCCGTGCCCATCACGACCGGCATCGCCGCGGTGCTCGCGGCGTCGGGCCGCGCCGAGGGCGAGGAAACGGCGCCCATCGACGCCGGCCGGCGCTAGCTGCCACCGCGCGCCGGGCCCGGCCGCCGGGCGGCGCCGAAGCCCAGCTCCGCGCCGTGGCGGAGCGTCCGCACCGCGACGACCCTCGGCCAGCAGAAGCGCCGCACGAAGCCCGGCTCGCCCGCCTGCGGACCGTCCAGCCGCGAGATCAGGGCCTTCAGGGAGCGCTGTCCCGGGGCCGTCTCGCCGAGCTCTCCGTGGAGTGCGCGCGCGAGGGCGGGGCCCCCGTCCGACGCCGCGAACGAGACCTCGGGGCGGCGGGCCGAGAGCAGCATCGGCTCCAGGCCCTCCGCGACGCGCAGCGCCCCCTCCGGCGCGCCCGCGCGAAGGAGCGCCTCGACGGCCGGGGCGAGCGCCGGCGCGTCGAAGAGCGCGAGCCCGTTGCCGGCGAGGAGCGGGGCGGCGAGCCACCACGCCGCCTCCGGGCCCGCGGCGTGCAGCAGGCCCAGGCCCCGCGGCGTGTCGTAGCGCAGCTCCGTGCTCTGCCCGGCGACCGGGATCGTCGGCTGCGGCCGGGCGAGCTCGCGCCGCGCCGCCTGCGCCGCCGAGAGGAGCGCGGAGGCCCCGTCGCGCCGGCCCTGGTCGGCGAGGATCACCGCGGCGCGCTCGACGACCTCGATGCGCCGCTCGAGCGGCGCGTCCCAGGGGAGGGACGGCAGGACGGGCCCGCGGGGCCCCGCCTCGGGCGACCCCCCGGGTCGCGGGGCGCCGTCCGCAGGGAGGTCCGTGCGCCGGACGAAGCCCCACAGGTAGTCGGCGCCGCCGGCCTTCGGGCCGGTCCCCGACATCTTCATGCCGCCGAAGGGCTCGACGCCGACCCGGGCGGCCGTGATCGCGCGGTTGGCGTAGACGTTGCCGGCCTGAAGGGCGCGCGCGGCGCGCGCGATCGTCGCCGGGCTCCGCGAGTAGATCCCTGCCGTGAGGCCGTAGTCGGTCCCGTTCGCGAGCGCGTACGCCTCCTCCTCGCTGGCGCAGGGGATCAACGCCAGGATCGGGCCGAAGAGCTCCTCGGTCGCGGTGCGCGCCGAGGCGGCGGCGGCGGCCGGGAGCTCGACGATGAGCGGTCCGAGGACCAGGCTCCCGCCCCCGGCGGCGCGCTCCTCGAGGCGATCGAGGAGCACCTCGCCCTCGTCGCGGGCGATCCCGGCGTCGCGCCGGAGCCTTTGCAGCGCCTCGCGATCGATGACCGGGTTTACCTGGGTCCCGGGCGCATCGGCGCTCCCGATGCGGAGGCTCCTCGCCGCGTCGACCAGGCGATCGCGGATCCCCCCGTACGCGGGCCCGGTCACCAGCACGCGCGAGGCCGCCGAGCACTTCTGGTTGGCGTGGCCGAAGGCCGAGCGCATGACGCCGTCGACGACCTCGTCCGGGTCGGCGTCGGAGAAGACGAGCACCGCGTTCTTGCCCCCCATCTCGGCGACCAGCGTCTTCGTCCGGGCGCCGCCCGAGGGCTCGACGCGGGCGACGATCTCGTGGAGCTCCGTGCCGACCGCCCTCGACCCCGTGAACGCCACCATCTGAACGTCCGGGCTCTCCGCGAGCTCCCGGCCCGCCGTCTCGCCGCGGCCGGGCAGGGCGATGAGCGCGTCGTCCGGGACCCCGGCCTCGTGCAGGAGGGCCGCCAGGCGCCCGCCGAGCAAGGGCGTCTGCTCGGCGGGCTTGAGGACGACGGCGTTCCCCGACGCCAGCGCCGCGGCCGTCATCCCGCACGGGATGGCGAGCGGGAAGTTCCAGGGCGGGATCACCGCCACCACGCCCCGGGGCGCGATGCGTCCGGAGGCGGCGCCGAAGAGCTCCTCCGCCTGGGCGGCGTAGTAGCGCAGGAAGTCGACGGCCTCCTCGACCTCGGTCCAGGCCCCGGAGCGCTCGCGGCCGCCCTCGTGCACCACCCAGGCCGCGAACTCGTGGCCGCGCGCGTAGAGCAGGTCGGCCGCCCGCAGGAGGACCGCCGCCCGCTCCGCGACGGGGGTCGCCGCCCAGCCGGCGGCGGCTGAGGCGGCTGAGGCGACGGCGCGCCGGGTCGCCTCGACGCCCGCGAACTCGGCGACGCCCACCGGCTCCGACCCCGGATGCGACGGGCTCGTGATCACGCGGGTCTCGGCGGGGGGCAGGGCGGCGCCGCCGGCGCGGAGCGGGAGGCGCTCCCCCCAGCGTTGCCTGGTCTCAGCGAGAGCCGTCTCGAACGCCTCGCGGAAGCCGGGATCGAACCACCGCGCCTCCGGCGCGCGCGTGAAGGCGCCGGGGGTGGCGGCGGGCCGGGAGGGTTCGGGCCCGGGGGACGCCGGAGGCGGACGCAGCAGCTCCCCGGGCGGCGCGCCCGCGCGCCCCTGCAGCAGGATCCCGGCCTGCGAGGAGTTCTCGAGCACCCGCCTCACCAGGTAGGCCATCCCCGGCAGGAGCTCGCCCGACGGCACGTAGTCGCGCGCCGCCCACCCGAGCCTGGCCAGCGCGCGGCTCAGCCCCTCGGCGGTGCGGAAGAGGGTCTGGTGCTCGACCGCCTGGTCAGGCAGCCCCGCCGCCTCACGGAGCGCCTCGGCCAGCGCGTGCGCGCGGGCGTTGTGGCTCCCGACGGCGACCAGGAGCGCCGGGTGCCGCCCGACCAGCCGGGCGAGGATGCGCTCGAAGGCCGCGTCGGTGGCCGACTTCTGCGTGAAGACGGGCGTCTCCCGCGAGGCGGCCCGGGCGACGATGTTCTCGTAGTCCCAGTAGGCGCCCTTGACGAGCCGCACCTGCACCGGAGCGCCGCGCGAGCGGACGAAGGCGACGAGCTCGTCGGCGTGCCGGTCGGCGGCGCGCAGGTAGGCCTGCAGCACGATCCCCGCACCGGGCCAGCCGCCGAAGCGCTCGCC
The DNA here is from genome assembly GCA_009843585.1 of Chloroflexota bacterium. GTDB lineage: Bacteria > Chloroflexota > Dehalococcoidia > UBA2979 > UBA2979 > VYDC01. The sequence continues at coordinate 5,709 of VYDC01000017.1, forward strand.
GCGCGCGAAGGTGCGTGTGAAGAGCTCCCAGGTGAGGTCCCGGTACTCGAACTGCTCCATGTCGACGGTGACGCCGATGCCCGAGCGCTCCGCGGCCTCCACGATCGCCTCGAGCGGCGGCCGCGCGCGCGCGATCGTCCCCTCGGGGTCGACGGGGGTGAAGTGCGCGGTGAGCGAGGAGAGCTTGAGCGAGACCTGCAGCGCGAAGACGCCGCCCGCAGTCATCTCCCCGGCCGCCGGGTCGCCCGCCAGCCCCTCGATGAGCTCGAGATAGCGCGCGACGTAGGCGTCGGCCTCGCGCTCGCTCAGGACGGCCTCCCCGAGGAGATCGAACGAGGGGAGGCGGCCGTGCCGGCCCAGCCACCGCGCCGTCTCCCCGACGCCGTCGCCGCCCGCGGGCGTGATGAAGCGACGCGCGAAGAGCTCGGCGGCGCGCCGCGAGCTCTCGCCGACGACGCGCGCCGGCACGTGCTCATCGCGGGCGAGGCGGAGCAGCCAGCGCAGGCCGCGGGGCAGCCCGGGGAAGTCCTCCCCGAAGTACTCGGCCGCGAGCCGCTTGGTCTCCGCGCCGCCGCTGTCGTGATCCAGCGAGGCCAGCACGTCCAGGTAGCGCAGCAGGCGTCCGCGGAACCGCTCGTCGCCCGCGGTGACGGCGAGCAGCCAGTCCTGCATGCGCTCGGCCGGGCCCGGGCGGTAGGCGGAGGCCGCGGCGAGCAGCGCGCGTCCCAGCTGCTGCGTGCGCTCCTCGACCACGTCGGCGCTCATCGCCCGCCTCCTCGGGCGCCCGCGCGCCCGGTCGATCAGAGCCGACGCGCCCGCCGCTGTCGAGGCGGCGCCGGCGCCGCGGTTCTAGGCAGGCGCCGCCCCGGGCGATAGCCTGATGGGGAGACGACGGCGCTACCGGGCCGGCCGCCGCACACGCCCGCCGGAGACCAATGATGACCGAACCGGGCGCGGGGACGCTCAGGCGACTCGAGGAGCTGCGGTCGGAGTTCGACGACCTGGCGAGCCGCTTCCTCGGCTACCCGACCAACCAGAACTTCGACTACTCGGCGCTCTTGCCCTTCCTCCGCTACTGCGTGAACAACGTCGGCGACCCGTTCCACGAGAGCAACTTCGCCACCAACACCCACGAGATCGAGCGCGACGTGATTGGCCGCTTCGCCGCCCTGATGCGCATGCCGGCCGATCAGGCATGGGGTTATGTCACCAACGGGGGGACCGAGGGGAACATGTACGGCCTCTTCCTCGCCCGGGAGCTCTTCCCGGAGGGGATCGTCTACTTCTCCGAGGACACCCACTACAGCGTGCTCAAGATCACGCGCGTGCTCCGGACCCGCAACATCATGATCAAGAGCCAGGAGAGCGGGGAGATCGACTACGACGACCTCTACGAGACGGTCCGTATCAACCGCGACGTCCCGGTCATCTTCATGGCGAACGTCGGCACGACGATGAAGGGAGCCGTCGACGACGTGCGCCGCGTCCGCGCGATCCTCGACGATCTCGCCATCACGCGGAGCTACATACACGGCGACGCCGCGCTCAGCGGCATGATCCTCCCGTTCGTCGACGATCCGCAGCCGCATACCTTCGCCGACGGCTTCGACAGCATCTCGATCAGCGGTCACAAGCTGATCGGCGCGCCGATACCGTGCGGGGTCGCGCTCACGCGCGCGGCCTACGTGGCGCGCATCGCGCGCTCCATCGAGTACGTCGGGGTCATGGACACCACCCTCACCGGCTCGCGCAACGGCCTGACGCCCCTGATGCTCTGGCTCGCCTGGGAGCGCTTCGGCGCCGAGGGGTTCCGCGAGATCGTCCGCGAGATGCTGGAGGTCGCCGCGTACGCGGTCGAGCGCCTGAACGGCCTGGGCATCCCGGCCTGGCGCCACCGGAACTCGGTGACGGTCGTGATCCCCCGGCCGAGCGACGAGGTGGTCGAGAAGTGGCAGCTCGCGCCCTACCAGGAGATCGCCCATCTGATCACGATGCACCACGTCACGCGCGACCACATCGACCGGTTCGCGGACGATCTGGTGGCGGCTCTTCCCGTCACCGAGTCCGCCTGAGCGAGCGCAGCGGCTCGCGGCCGCCCCACGCGGCCGCGCCCGCAGAGGAGGGCGTGTGAAGCGCATCATCGTGAGCACCAGGAACGAGGTCGGCGTCATAGCCGGCATCACCGCCACCCTCGCCGAGCGCGGCATCAACATCCACTCCATCGACACCGAGGGGGTCGGTGACCACGGCATGGTGATCGTCTCGACCGACGACGACGACGACGCCCTGCTCGCGCTCTCGCAGGCCGGATACCGCGCCGTGGCCGACGACGCGCTGGTGGTCCGGCTCCCCGACGAGCCGGGCGCCCTCGCTCGGCTCTCGACGCGGTTCCGCGACGCCGGCGTGAACATCCAGAGCATGCACATCCTCAACCGCCACGGCGGCCACGCGACGATCGCGCTCAGCGCCGACGACATCGACCTCGCGCGCGCCCTGGTGGACGAGAGCTCGACGATCTGAGTGCCGCCCCCGGCGGCCCGCGCGGAGCGGCGCACCCCCGGGCCGCGGGTCGACGCTGTACGCTGCCTGAGGTCGCCGGCCGGCGCGGGCGCGACGGGGGGACTGCAGCATGGAGTGGTCGGACAGCACGGAGCAGTCGGCATTCCGGGCGGACGTGCGCCGCCTCATCCAAGCGAGGCTCCCCGAGCTCTACCGGAGGCGAGCCGAGAGCGACGCCTGGCCCCGCCTCCCCTTCCTGCAGGTGCAGTCGGACCGGCTCACCGGCGATGAGGAGGCGCGCGCCGCGGGCGACGCGTGGGTCGAGGCCTTGGCGGAGCGCCGCTGGGTCGCGCCCCACTGGCCTGAGGAGTACGGCGGGGGCGGCCTCTCCCCGATGGAGCAGTTCATCTTCAACCAGGAGCTCGCGCAGTCGGGGGCGCCGACCGTGGGCGGCATCGGCGTCTCCATGCTCGGGCCGGTGCTGATCCTCCACGGAACCGAGGAGCAGCGTCGCGAGCACCTCCCGCGCGTGCTCTCCGGCGAGGTCGTGTGGGCGCAGGGCTACTCCGAGCCCGGCGCCGGGTCCGATCTCAGCTCGCTCACGACGCGCGCCGTCAGGGACGGCGACGAGTTCGTGCTCGACGGGCAGAAGATCTGGACGACGCGCGGGCACGAGGCGAGCTGGCTCTTCACGCTCGCGCGCACCGATCCCGCCGCGCCGAAGCACCGCGGCATCTCCTTCCTGCTGCTCGACCGCGAGACGCCGGGCGTCGACGTGCGCCCCCTCATCAACATGGGCTGGGAGCACGACTTCAACGAGGTCTTCTACGAGTCCGTCCGGGTGCCGGCGGGCAACCTGGTCGGCGAGGAGAACCGCGGCTGGTACGTGGGGATGACGCTGCTCGACTTCGAGCGCTCCAACATCTCGGGGGCGATCGAGGTCCGGCGGCGCATCGGCAAGCTCGTCCGTCACCTGGCGGGGCCGGGGCGCTCGCGTGCCCGCGTCGACGAGCTCCCGTCGATCCGGGACCAGATCGCCTCGCACGCCGTGGAGGCGGAGGTCATGTTCAACTTCTCGTTCCGCATCATCTCGATGCAGAACGCCGCGCAGGTCCCGAACTACGAGGCCTCCATCTCGAAGCTCTTCGGCTCGGAGCTGATGCAGCGCCTCGCCAACACCGGCACGAAGGTCTTCGGGCTCTATGCCAACCTCTGGGACGGAGACGAGGCGCACGCCCCGATGATGGCGAGCTTCACCCAGAGCCACGTCCTGGGCGTCTCGGCGACGATCGCGTCGGGAACCTCCGAGATCCAGCGCAACGTGATCGCGACGCGCGGCCTCGGCCTGCCGCGCGGCTGAGGGACGCCTCCGGGGAGGGCCCGTGAGCATCGGGGCAGGGGGCGGCGCTCTGGAGCGCCCGCTCGCGGGCGTGCGGGTCGTCGACGCCTCGGAGGGGGTCGCCGGCGGCTACGCCTCGCGCCTGCTCGCCGATCTCGGTGCGCGCGTCATCAAGGTGGAGCCCCCCGGAGGCGACGCCCTGCGGTCGATGGGGCCCTTCGCCCCGGGCACGGCCGGGCCGGAGGCGGGCGGCCTCCACCTCGCGCTCAACGCCGGAAAGCGCAGCATCGTGCTCGACCTCGACCGCGAGGACGGGCGCCAGCGCCTCGACGGGCTTCTCGCGTCCGCCGACGTCCTCCTGGAGTCCTCCGGGCCGGGCGTGATGGCGAGCCGCGGGCTCTCGCACGAGGAGCTGCTCCGCCGCTTCCCCGCCCTCGTCTACGCCTCGCACTCGGCCTTCGGGCACGACGGCCCCTACGCCGCGCGCCAGACGACGGAGATCGTCGACTACGCGATGGGCGGCTGGATGTACTTCTGCGGCGACCCGGAGCGGGCGCCGATCATGGTGCACGGGCGCCAGGGGGAGCTGCACGCCGGGATGCAGCTCGCGGCCGGCGCCGCCGCGGCGCTGTGGCACGCCCGCCTGACGGGGCGCGGGCAGCACGTCGACGTCTCCACCTTCGAGTCGCTCGTCTCCTCCCACGTCTTCGTGCTCTCGGTGTGGAGCCAGGAGGGTCTGGTCAAGGGGCGCGGGGACGGGACGGCGGCGCTGATCGTCCCCTGCTCGGACGGGCACCTCTTCGCGACGCGCTTCACCCCCGAGATATTCCTGCTCATGGGCGAGCCCGAGCGCGTCGACGACCCCGCGTTCCAGACGCCGGAGGGCTGGCTCGACGCGCTGCCGGAGGTGCTCGAGCGCTTCACGGCCTGGGTCTCCACGCGTGGCAAGCGCGAGGTGGCCGAGCAGGCGCAGCAGCTCCGGATGCTCGTCACCCCCGTGCAGACGGTCGCCGACCTCGCCGACTCGCCGCAGCTGGCAGCGCGCGAGTTCTGGCGCACCGTCGAGCACCCGCTCGCCGGGAGCGTCGTGCTGCCGGGGCCGCCGTGGCGCTTCTCCCGCTCGCCGAGCGGCCCCGTCCGCGCGGCCCCCCTGCTCGACGCCGACCGGGCCGACCCGGCCGGGGCCGCGGAGGATCCGGGCGCCGACAGGCCGGGGCCCGCGGGAGCCGCCCCGCCACGCCCCGCGCGCGCGGCGCCCTTCGAGGGGCTGCGCGTCATCGAGGTCACCAACAGCTGGGCCGGCCCCCTCTGCGGCATGTATCTCGCCGACCTCGGCGCGGACGTCGTCGCCATCGAGCGCTCCTTCACGCAGCCGACGCGCGGGCAGCACTTCGCCGGGGCGCAGATCTGGCCGCACTTCTACAACCGGGGGGCGGCGTGGAATCAGTTCAACCGCAACAAGCGGGCCATCTGCCTCGATCTCGCCTCCTCCGAGGGGCGCGAGATCTTCCTGCGGATGGTGGAGCGCTCGGACGTCGTGCTCGAGAACAACAGCGCCCGCGTCTTCCCCAACCTCGGCCTCTCCTACGAGACCCTCTCCGAGCGCAATCCGCGGATCATCCTCTGCTCGATGTCCGGCTTCGGGGCGACGGGGCCGGAGGCCCACCACCTCGGCCTCGGCTCCAACATCGAGGCGGCGGCGGGGCTGATCGCCCGCACCGGCTACGCGGCGGGCGACTTCTTCGCCACCGGCTCCTTCCAGGCCGACCCGATCACCGGCACCCACGCATTCCTGGGCGTCGTGGCGGCGCTCTGGGAGCGCGAGCGAAGCGGGCGGGGGCAGCACCTCGACATGGCCCTCTCGGAGTCGGGGGCGCTCTTCGCGATGGAGCCCGTGATGGACTACCGGCTCACCGGCCACGTCGCGGAGCCGCGCGGGAACCGGTCGCTCTCCATCGCTCCCCAGGGCGCCTACCGCTCCGCCGGCGAGGACTGCTGGCTCGCGCTGGGCGTCGAGTCGGACGAGCAGTGGCGCTCGCTCTGCGCGGCGATCGGGCGGCCCGAGCTGGGCCCGCGCTACCCGGACGTCGGCGCACGGCTCGCCGCTCACGACGAGATCGACGCCGCGATCGAGGAGTGGAGCGCGGCCCTCGACCACAACGAGGCGACGCGGCGGCTGCAGGCGGCGGGCGTCCCCGCGGGCCCGGTGCTCGCCAACTGGGAGCTGGTCGCCGACCCGCACCTCTTCCGGCGCGGCTACTGGGTGGACACGGTCCACCCGGAGATCGGCTTCCAGCGGTGGGAGGGGATCCCCTGGCGATTCTCCGGGACGCCGCCCGGGGCGCGGGCTGACGCCGCGCCCCTCTTCGCCGAGCACAACGACGAGGTGCTGCGCGAGCTCGGCGTCACGGACGACGAGCTCTCAGCCCTCCGCGAGCGGAACGTGAGCGCTGACGAGCCGGCGCAGCTGCGAATCTTCGCCCGGCCGACGCGCCGGTAGGCCCGAACCCGGGCCGGCCGGGCCGGCCGGCGGCGACCGCCGGGCGCCGGCCTACCCCTGGAAGCCCCGGAACGCCTCGATCACGCGGTAGAGGTTCTGCTCGTTCTTCTGGGCCTCGTCACCGGCCCGGTTGTAGCCGTCGTGCACCGAGTACATGAAGAGCGTCTCCGCGACGCCCGCGTAGCGCTCGCGCGCGAGGTCGCGAACCTCGTCGGGCGTGCCGACCAGGCAGATCTCCTCCACGATCTCGTCCGAGAGGATCTCCTCCATCTCGTGCCCGTCTATCGGCTTCCCGCTCTCCCGCGCCCGCTCCCAGACGGCCCGGATGTCGTCGCGCTCGCGGGCCCACCCGTGGAACTCCATGTAGCCCCCGTAGGCGCGCGTCGAGTAGTAGTTGGCGAGGTTGCGCTTGCCGCGCCGGAGACCCTCCTCACGGCTGGTCGTCTCGTCCACGACCCAGACCATCGGCATCGCGCACATCTCGAAGTCGGCGCGCGCGCGGCCGGCCCGGCGCATCCCCTCCTCGACCGCGGGCCACACCACGTCGTCGTAGTAGCGGCGGGAGAAGATGGGATGCGCCAGCATCCCGTCGCCCACCTCCCCGGTGATGCGCAGGTTGAGGGGATTGACGCCCGAGAAGTAGATCGGCGGCGGCGCGACGCCGACGCCGCCCGCCGCCAGCGAGCCGGCGCCGGTGACGCGGTAGTACTCGCCGTCGTAGTCGCGCTCGCCCGAGAGCAGCGCCCGGATGGCGCGCACCATGTCGCGCGCGCGCAGGGCCGGCTTCTGGGGATCGAAGCCGGCCTGCGTGCGGACCTGTCCCTTGGTCTGTGAGCCGACGCCGAGGATGAAGCGCCCGCCCGACATCTCCTGCAGCATCATCGCCGAGGAGGCGTGCATGAACGGCGTGCCGTGGAACAACGGGAGCACGCTCGTCGCCACGCGGATCCGCGTCGTCGACTCGATGAGCCGGCCCGCGCCGCTGTAGAAGCCGTACGGGGAGGCGAGACCGAGCCCGTCGAGTCCGGCCTCCTCGGCCGCCAGGGAGAGCGCTCCGAGCTCCGTGACCCGCGGCCCCGGGGCGTACTGCAGCGCGATCCTCATCCCCCGCCTCCTCCCGCCGTCGTCGCCCCGCCGGCCAGCCCGAGCAGCCGCTCCGCGTTGCCGCCCAGGATCAGCCCGATCTCCTCCTCGGAGAAGGAGACGCCGTAGTCCGCGCCCCGCTCGGGGAGCGTGCGCAGATAGTCGATCCAGCCCGGGTACCAGCTGCGGTCGCCGGTGGTGCGCGGGCCGGCGGAGTAGTCGCTGCCCATCAGGATGCGGTGCGCGCCGACGGAGTCGCGCATCTCGGCGAGCACGCGCGCGAAGCCGGCCGGGTCGCCGCTCGCATCGCGGTGCCACTGCGAGAGCTCGAGGTAGGCGTTCGGATTGCCGCTGGCGATGTGGAGGATGTCCCGCCACCAGTGCGGCCGGCCGATGTGGCCGTAGATCACCGTCAGCTCCGGGTAGCGCCGGGAGACCGCCGAGAGCAGGCTTGGGTGGACGAGGCCGGGATCGAGCGGGGGCGAGGCCGTCCCGGTGTGGAAGAGGGCCGGCACCCCGAACTCGATGCACGTCTCGTAGAGCGGCCAGCAGGCCTCGTCGTCGGGACGGTAGCCGCAGGGCGGGTAGATCTTGATGCCGCGGAATCCCTGGTTCGCGACGGCGTCGCGGAAGCGCTCCGGCGTGTCGGGGCGGCGGGGGTCGCGCCCGAAGTAGGCGTAGAAGCGTCCCGGGTAGCGCTCCATCAGCCGCACGTGCTGCGCCAGCACCTCGTCGATGGGGACGTCCTGCTCCTCGCCGAAGGCGGGGCCCATGTCGACGACCATCGCGACCGCCGCGTCGACCCCCGCGCGGTCGAGCTCGGGAATCAAGAGCTCGCCCTCGGGGTCCGACGCGCCTGCCATCACGCGCGGGCGGATGGTCGCCGGATCGCGAGGCGGCCAGCGGCGCGTCGCCGCGCCCAGGGCCATCCCCTGCTTGTAGCCCTCGGGCTGGTAGCCCTCGTCCCAGACGTGAATGTGCATGTCGATGATCATCGGAGCCTCCGCACCCGGCCCGCCCGTGGCGGTTGGAGCATAGGCGATTGGTCGCGGGCGATGCGATCAGGCGGAAGGCGCGCGGCGCAAGTGGCGGCCGCCGTCGGCGACGGCGTGGACGGCTCCGTCGAGCACGTCGAGGAGGCGGTCATGTCCGTCGGGGCGACACCTCCACGGTGGTGAACCGGGCGGCGCGCGAGGGCGCGGCGTAGACGGAGACGGAGAGGGGGGGATCGCCGGTCCGTTGGCGATCAGCCCACTTCTTCGACGCGCCAGTTCCCGTCCTGCTGCTTGCTTGCGACGAAGGTGTACAAGACTCCGTTGATGGTCGTGTCGCGCAGGACGAGGCGCGTGCCGGAACTCGTGAACAGGAACCGTCCCGTCCCGTTGGTGTCGACCGAGAACTCCGTGGAGGTGCCCGGGTAGGTGCAGCCTTGGCCGGGTTCGACTATCAGGTCCACCCTGCAGGTGCCATCCGAGACGGGTTCCTCGGCGGTGGTGGCGCTGGCCGTGCCCGAGGCCAGGCCCGTGCCCGCGGAGTTGATAGCCGACACCCGGTAATGGCGGGTGCTGCCCGCCGTGAGCCCGGCGTGGCTGTAGCTGGTGGTGGTCGAGCCGGTGTC
>VYDC01000147.1 GCA_009843585.1 Chloroflexota bacterium
GGCCGAGCGCCCGCCGCTCGCAGCCACGCATGGAGGTCCACCACGTCATGGAGATGCTCAAGCGACCGACCGGCTTCTACCTCATCGCCGTCGCCTTCGCCGTCGCCGTCCACTTCGTCCTCGACCCCGTGATCTACGACTGGGCGGACGGCGAGACGCCGCCCCTCTGGCTCGTCCTCGACGCCCTCATGGTGGCAGGTCTCGTCCTCGCGATCGTCTTCTCGTGCCAGGCGAAGCGCGCCGCGGACGCGATGGAGAGCGTCGACGTCCGCCAGTACGTGCGAGCCAACGTGACGTTCTACGTCGCGGCCGGCCTGCTCCTGCTCCTGCTCTGGAACGTCGTGCAGATCGACTGGGCGGCCGGCGATCAGCAGCCCGACTCGCAGGTGTGGGTCGCCATCGACACCGTCCTGCCGCTGCTCTTCTTCTCCCTGGGCCGGCGGCTCGTGCGGGAGGGCTGACGCGCCTCAGCCGGAGCGCGGGCTGACCGGGAGCTCGGGCGGCGCCGGGCGCCCTAGGACGCCCGGCCGGGCCTCGTGCCCGCCGGGCGGCGGTAGTAGGCAATGAGGTCAGAGGGCGGGCGCGCGGCGAGGACGAGGGGGATGCCGGCGGCGACGACCGCCGCCGCTATCAGCCAGCCCGGCGCGTAGCCGCCCCCCGAGTCGACGATCAGCCCCACGGTGAGCGGCCCCCCGAACGAGCCGATCGTGACCCAGAGCCGCGAGAGGCCGGCGATCGTGCCGAAGCTCGTCGTGCCGAAGTAGTCGGCGAGGAGCGCCGGGCGGAGCGGGGCCGTCCCGCCGAAGCCCGGCGCGACGATCAGCATCACCAGGTAGCTCTGCTCGAGCGTGTGCACGAGCGGCATCAGCGCGATCCCCAGCGCCATCAGGGCGATGGCGCCGGAGAGCACGACGCGCTTCTCGTAGCGGTCGGCGAGCCAGCCCCCGGCGAGGCGCCCCACGACCGAGGCGAGCGCGAAGGCCAGCACGGTGCTGCCCGCCTCCGCCTTGGAGACGCCGAGCGACTCCATGAACGGGACCTGGTGGACGATCAGGGCCGTCCATCCGAACCCGTTCGCGATCAGGCCGAGCGCGAGCAGGACGAAGGGGCGCGTCCGGATGGCGCGGCGCGCCGGTATCCCCCACGGATCGCCGCGCGTCGCGGCGTCATCCGGGGCGGAGCGGAGCCCGTCCATCGGCTGCCGGTGTCCCGGGGGCCGGCGGCGCACGTTGATGCTGGCGAGCGAGCCGGCCACGATCACGACGACCGCGAGCACGCGGAGGGCGCTGCGCCACCCGAGCTCGTCGACCAGCAGGGCGACCGGGACCGTCATCACGCCTGCCGCCGCGCCCCCCAGCGAGAGCAGCGCCAGCGCGCGGCCGCGACGCGCCTCGAACCAGCTCGCGGCCGCGACCGTGCCGACCGGCCCCGAGGCGGAGCTGATGCCGAGCGCTATCAGGACCATCGCCAGATAGAAGTGCCAGATGCTCTCCATGTAGGAGGTCAGCAGGACGCCGGCGCAGACGAGCGCCAGGCCGCCGATGAGCACCTGCTGCGGCCCCAGCCGGTCGATGGCCACCCCGATCACGGGGGCGGCGATCCCCCCCGCCTCCGAGCGCACCGAGAACGCGAGGCTCGTCGCCGCCACGCTCCAGCCGAACTCGTCGATGATCGGGTTGAAGATCGTCCCGAAGCCGTAGAAGAACGCTCCCCCGATGAAGGTGGTGATCGACGCGGCCGCGACCACGACGAGCCAGCCCTCGTAGACGTTCGGGAAGAGCCGCCTCAGCAAAGGCCCGCCACTCGCCCCTCCAGGCTCCCGCGCGCGGGGGCGTCGGGCCGGCCTCGCGCCCGGCTGGACGCGCCCGGCGACCGCCATCATACAGAGGCCGGCGGAAGGGGCCTTGCCGCCGGGCTCCACCTCGTGCACGGTGCGCGGGCGCCGGGGGACGCCCGGCGAGGGGGGAGCGCGCGGTGGACTACTCAGGCTTTCGCGACATCGTTGTCAGCGTCGAGGACCGGGTCGCCACCTTCCGCCTGAACCGGCCGGAGACGCTGAACTCCTTCGGGCCCGACAGCTGGGACGAGCTCCTGGCCCTGGCGCGGATGCTCAACGAGGACGACGAGGTGCGCGCCGTCGTCTGCGCCCCCGAGGGACGGGGATTCAGCTCCGGCGCCTACGTCGGCGAGCAGGGCACGCCCGATCCCTCGACGGCCCCGCGCTTCGCCGACCGCACGCACCGCATGGGCAACGCCGCCATCGGTCTCGCGATGCCGTCCATCGACAAGCCGACCATAGCGGCCATCGACGGCGTCGCCGCCGGGGCGGGGATGGCCTTCGCCTGCTCCTTCGACATCCGCATCCTGGGGCCGGGGGCGCGGTTCACCACGGTGTTCGTGCGCCGGGCGCTCGGGCCCGACTGCGGCCTGACGTGGTTCCTACCCCGCCTCGTCGGGCCGGGGCTGGCGGCGGAGCTGCTCTTCTCGGGACGCGAGGTCGGCGCCGAGGAGGCGCTCCGGATCGGGCTGGGCAACCGCCTCGTGGACGACCCTCGCGGCGAGGCCCACTCGCTCGCGCGCGAGCTCGCCCAGGCGCCGCCGCTCTCCATCCTCTGGTCGAAGCGCGAGCTCCGGGAGAGCGACCGGCACAGCCTCAGCGAGCAGATCGAGTTCGAGTGGGTGGTCGCCCGCCACTTCCGCGGCACCCGCGACGTCGAGGAGGGGAGGCGCTCCTTCCGCGAGAAGCGCGCTCCCCGCTTCACGGGGGAGTAGCCACCCGGCCCGGGCGGCCCGTGGCGGGGGTGGGGTCTACGCCCCGGCCGACTCCACGCCCGGGAGCACCTCCGTGATCAGCGACTCGAGCGTCCGGTCGGCGTGCCGGGGCCCGATCCCGCCGAAGTCGACCCAGGCTATGGCCGTGCCGAGGCCGAGCCCCGCGACCTCGGCGAGCCGCTCCGCGACCGCCCCCGCCGGGCCGTAGACGCAGGCTCTCTCGAGGAAGTCGTCGAGCTCGTGCGGCTCGTTCACCTCGTGGGCGCGGTCGATGTAGCCGGACATCGCCTCGCGCGCGACGGCGGCGGCCTCCCGCTCCTTCGGGGCGATGACGACGTGGCGCAGCGCCGCGGACCGCCGGAGCAGTCCCGAGATCTCCTCCTCGCTGGCCCCCGTCTCGGCGAGCGTGCGCCGGTAGATGTCGACGGTCGGCTCGAGCCGCGCGCGCGGGAAGCGGCCCAGCAGCATCGGCATCCGCGCGCGCGCCGCGGCGACCGCGGAGTCGTCGTGCACGATCGCCCGCAGGAGCGGCGGGTGCGGGCGCTGCTCGGGCCGCAGACGCGTGCCCGGGAAGTGACCCGGGAAGTGCGGGCCCGCGTGATCGAAGGCCTCGCCGCGCCAGATGCGCGGGAGCAGGGCCACGGCCTCGTCGAAGAGCGCGTGCGGGGCGTCGAAGGTGAGGCCGAGAGCGCGGGCCTCCACCCCGGCCCTGCCGCTGCCGACGCCCACCAGCAGGCGGCCCCCGGAGAGCACGTCGAGCACGGCGAGCTCCCCGGCGAGCCGGAAGGGATTGTGCAGCGCCAGGATCAGCGCCGCGAAGCCGATGCGGATGCGGGACGTCCGCTGGGCGAGCGCGCTCGCGAGCACCACGGGATTGCCGATGGTGCCGTAGGCGGTGAAGTGCCGCTCGGCGAGCCAGACCGACTCGAACCCGCCGGCCTCCGCGCGCTCGGCGTGGCGCAGGAAGCGCCTGAGCGCCTCGGCTTCCCCGCCGGGCCGTGACTGGATGGTGCTGAAGAGCCCGAGCCGCATGCGCCCCCGAGACCCGGACCCCGCCCGCACGCGACGGCCGCGGGCGCCGCACCGCGGCGCCCGCCCCGAAGTCGCGCTGCACGAGTCTAGCGCCGACGCGGGTGGGCGAGCAGGGGCGCGGGGCCTCGCCCGGGCCGGTGCGGCGCCCGCACCGGGCGGCCACGACCCGCCGCGCCGAAAGCCGCCTGGCGTACCCTGAGCGTGGCCGCGCGCGGGGGCTCAGAACGCGAGGCGAGTGCATGCACGAGGCGGGCTACGTCACGAGGGGCTTCGTCCACGGGCCGGACGGCAACATCGAGTACATGGAGGGCGGCTCGGGAGCGGCGCTCGTCCTGCTCCACTCGGCGCCGAGCTCCTGCGCGCTCTTCGAGGAGGCGATCCCGCTCCTCGCCCCGGGCCTCCGCGCGATCGCGATGTCGCAGCCGGGGTTCGGGGAGTCGGACGCGCCCCGGACCGCGTACACGACGGTGAACGACTACGCGCGGGCGGTCACTCACCTCCTGGACGGACTCGGCATCGAGCGCGCCAGCGTGCTCGGCGCGCACACGAGCGCCCTGACCGCGCTCGAGGTCGCGGCTGCCTGGCCCGGGCGCGTGGAGCGCCTCGTGATCGAGGAGTGCTTCAACTGGAGCCGACCCGGCCGGCTGGAGGCGCTGGAGCGCCGCCACGGCTTCAGCGAGCGGGCGGACGGAGGCCACCTGCTCGCGATGTGGGAGCGCGCCCGCGAGCGCACGCTGCGCAACATCAGCGAGCCCTCCGAGGTCGCGCGGCTGACGCGTCGCGGTTTCCTCGACACGGTGCGGGCCGAGCGCCCGGGGCCGGACGGCATCAGCGGGCAGGACGCGTCGACGCGGGCGCTCGCGCGCTACCCGCTGTGGGAGCGCGCCCCGCTCGTCGAGGCGCCGACGCTCGTCGTGCACGGCTCGTCGAGCGAGCTCGGCCGCGCGCACGAGCGGCTGCTGGAGGCGATCCCCGATGCGCGGGGCATCCGGCCGCCGACGACCCACCAGTTCACCTGGCGCGTGGCGCCGGAGCTGTGGGCGGCGGAGCTCCGCGCCTTCCTCTCCTAGCGTCGCGCCGGCGCTCTCACCGCGCGCGCGGCGCGGCACCTCACGGCGGCCAGACGAGCAGGATCAGCGGCACCGCGACGGCCGTGATCACGACCTCGAGCGGCAGCCCGAGCCGCCAGTAGTCGCCGAAGCGGTATCCGCCGGGGCCCATGACCAGCAGGTTGGACTGGTGACCGATCGGCGTCAGGAAGGCCGCCGACGCCCCGACCGCGACGGCCATCAGGAACGGATCCGGCGAGGCCGCGAGGCGGCTCGCGACGCCGAGGGCGATGGGCGCCATCAGGACGGCGGCCGCGGTGTTGTTGACGAGGTCAGAGAGGAACATCGCGATGACGAGCACGAGGGCGATGGTCGTCCAGGTCGGCAGATCCCCGCTCACCGCGACGAGCGCGCCGGCGATGTCGGCCGCGAGCCCCGTCTCCTCAAGCGCACCGCCCACGGGGATCATCGCTCCCAGGAGCACGATCACCTTCCAGTCGATCGACTCGTAGATCTCCTTCGGCGAGAGGAGCCCGACGAGCCCCATCACCGCGGCGGCGCCGGCGATCGCGACCTGGATCGGCAGCAGCCGCAGCGCCGCCGCCATCAGCAGGGCGCCGCCGAAGATCGAGACCGCGAGCAGCGCGCGCCGCTCGCGGCGGCCGACGCTCAGGCCCCGCTCCGCGAGCGGCAGGCAGCTCAGTCTCTCGAGCGCGGCGGGCAGCTCCCCGCGGTTCGCCTGCAGGAGCAGGACGTCGCCCACCTCGAGCGGCGTCTCCCCGAGCCGGGAACGGGACTGCCGGCCCCGCCGCGAGATCGCGAGCAGGTTGATGTGATGCCGCCGCCTGAGGTCGACGTCCACGACCGTCCGGGCGCGGAGGGGCGAGTCGGGCATCACCACCGCCTCGGCGACGACGACGTCGCCCGAGCCGAGCTCGGAGAGGGCGCTCTCGTGCGAGCCGGCGACCTCGAGGCCGGCCTCGGCGACGAGCACGTCGAGCGCCTCCCCGCTCGCCTCGACCACCAGCACGTCGCCCGCGCGCAGCGTCTCGAAGCTCGAGGGAAGCGCGAGCCGGCGCTCGTTCCGCACGATGGCGGCGACGACGAACTCCGCATCGGAGGCTGCGCCGAGCTCCGCGATGCTCTGCCCGTGCGCGCTCGATCCGTCGGGGATGCGGAGCTCGAAGAGATAGTCGCTGATCTCGAAGAGGCTCCCGTCCGAATCCACCTCGCGCTGCGGGATCAGCCTCCACCCCACGAGGGCGATGAACGCGAGCCCGGCGAGCGCGACCCCGAGCCCGACCGGCGCGAAGTCGAACATCGCGAAGGCCTCCCCGGAGACGTCGGAGCGGAAGGTCGCGATCACGATGTTGGGCGGCGTGCCCACGAGCGTGACCAGACCCCCGAGCAGCGAGGCGAAGGCGAGCGGCATCAGCACCGAGGACGGGCTGTTCCCGGCGTGGCGCGCGAGGCGGATCGCGGTCGGCATCAGGACGGCCAGCGCCCCCACGTTGTTGATGAACGCCGAGAGCCCGGCGGCCACCCCCGAGGTCGCGGCGATCTGACGGGTGGGCGAGCTGCCCGCGCTGGTGAGCCAGCGGGCCAGAAGATCGACCGCCCCCGAGTTCTGCAGGCCGCGGCTCACGACCAGCACGCCGGCGACGGTCACGACGGCCGGGTGG
This sequence comes from Chloroflexota bacterium, assembly GCA_009843585.1. Taxonomy (GTDB): domain Bacteria; phylum Chloroflexota; class Dehalococcoidia; order UBA2979; family UBA2979; genus VYDC01. Next base: position 6,536 of record VYDC01000147.1, read on the forward strand.
CCGAAGCCGGCGAAGGCCGCATCGCCCGGCACGATGTCGACGAGCACGAGGGCGAGCAGCGCGAGCAGCGCGACGGCGTCGTATCGCCAGCGCCCCCACACGAAGAAGGCGAAGGTGAGGGCGAGCACGAGGACGACGAGAAGCTGATCGGTGTCCACGACCGGGCTAGCGTAGACGACCGCGGGTGCTCGATCCCGTCGCCGGGTAGAGTGACGCCCGAACCGGCCGCGTGCCGTGCGAGGGCCACGTCGCAGGGGTGGCGGCAGAGGGTGGGGCATGGCGGAGATCCCGAAACGCAGGCTCGGCCGGACGGGGCTGCTCGTGTCGGAGCTCGGTCTCGGCGCCATGGACACGCCGACCGCCGCCGAGGGGCCGGAGACGCTCACCACCGCGCTCGACCTCGGCATCGACTTCGTCGACACGGCGCGCGAGTACGCCGGGAGCGAGTTCCTGATAGGCCAGGTGGTCCGCGCCCGGGGAGAGGCCGGCTTTCACATAGCGACCAAGACCTTCAGCCACGGCGCCGACAACAGCCAGCGCGACGTCGACCGCTCGCTCTCCATCCTCGGCGTCCCCCGCGTCAGCCTCTACCAGCTCCACGACATCTCGACGCCGCAGGCCTGGGAGGAGGTCATGGCGGAGGAGGGGGCCCTGGCCGGGCTCCGGGTCGCCCAGTACCGCGGGCTCGTCGACCACGTCGGCATCTCGTCGCACAGCGACGAGGTCGTGCGGAGGGCGATCGAGCGCGACGAGTTCGACACGGTGATGCTCGAGTACTCGGCCTTCTTCCCCGGGACCTCGGAGCTCATCGACCTCGCCTCCGAGCACGACGTCGGCGTCATCGTCATGAGGCCGCTCGGCGGATCGGGCAGGACCAGCGCGATGCGCGGCCTCATCTCGGAGGGCTACGGCGGCCCGCTGACGCCGGCGGCGCTGCTGCGCTACGTGCTCTCGCACCCGGGCGTCTCGGTCGCGATCCCCGGCGCCCGGTACCCCTCGCGCATCCACGAGAACGTGGCCACGGTCCAGGCCTACGAGCCCATGGGCGCGGCCGAGCGTCGGGAGCTCGAGCGGGCTGCGGCAGAGCTCTACTGATCGCGAGAGAGCGACGACGGGCGCGCCTCGCGGCCGTGCGGCGCGCCCGCCTGCCCGCCTCCCGCGTCCGGCCCGGCAAGCCGGTTCACCGCCGCCGCCAGCTCGAGCGGCCGGCGGCTGCTGAGGTAGTGGCGCTTACCCGTGCGGGTATCGACGACGACGCCGGTGCGGACGAAGGGCACCGAGCAGGCGCGGCCGAAGCGGCCCCCGTGCCTGCCCCAGCGCAGGCCCCATCCGGCGTACGAGAACCAGGGATAGCGCTCGACCCTCGCGCCCTCGATCTCCACGGCGGGTATGTTCAGGCCCCAGGGGCCAAATCGCGCGCGCACCATCCGCCCGTCCACGCGGATCCGCAGCACGCCGAAGAGGCGGGCCGACGCGAGGGGAGCGGCCGCGGCGAGCACGAGCACCATCCCCGCGAGCTCGCCCGTGCCGACGACCCACAGCCCGAACGCCGCCATCGCCAGCCCCCCCGCCTGGAGCGCCTGCACGAGCAGCCGGGAGCCCTGGACATCCTCGACGTACGGCATCGCGCGCGGACGATAGCACGCGTCCTGAGGCGCGGTAGGCTTGCCCCATGCGTGAGCTGACGACGCCCGCCGGGGCGCGGCTTCGCTACCGGGACGAGGGTGCGGGCGACGATGCCCTGCTCCTCATCCACGGCTGGTGCTCCAGCGGCAGGGCCTGGGAGCGGACGGCGCGGGCCTTCGCCCGGCGCTTCCGGGTGGTGCGCGTCGACCTGCGCGGCCACGGCGCCTCGCGCGCGCCGGAGCGGGCCGGCTACCGCTGGGACGACTTCGCGGAGGACGTGCAGGCGGTGGTGGGCCGGCTCGCCCTCGCCCGGATCGTCGCGGTCGGCCACTCGATGGGGAGCCCCGTCGCGCTCGAGCTCGCCGCGAGGCTGCCTGGCGCCGTCGCGGGCGTCGTCGCCGTCGACGGTCTCTCGGGTCTCGGCCTCACCGCCGAGCGGGCGGCGACCCACCCCTGGATCCGGGCGCTCACGCCGACCAGCACCGCGGAGACCAGACGACGCCTGGTCGGGGCCTTCCTCCCCGCCGATGCCCGCGGCCGGGAGATCGTGGCGGGCGACGCGGCGCGCGCCGACCCCGGCGCCGCCCTCCAGGCGTACCGCGACTCGGTGGTCACCGGTTCGCCGCGCGAGGCGTGGCGCGAGTCGGTGCGGCCGTTCCTCTACGTCGGCGCGAGCGAGAGCCGCCGGACGGCGGCGGACGTGCGTGCCGTGATCCCGCACGCGCAGTTCGGGCAGGTCGTCAACTCCGGCCACTACGTCCAGCTCGACGCGGCCGAGCAGCTGCACGCCATGCTCGACCGCTTCCTCGCGGAGCTGCCGTAGGGACGGCGGACGCGGTCCGGCCCCGGGGCGGCGCGGCGGACGGCGGGGCGTCAGCTCCCGCGCGCGACCACCTCGACGTAGAGCCCGTGCAGCGCGCGCGGGTGGATCCAGTAGGTGCCGCCGTCGCCCCCGGCGACCTCGCAGCCCGCCTCCCGGGCGGCCTCGGCGCCGGCGGCGAGGTCGGGCACGCCGAAGACGACGACGTGCACGCCCTCGCCCTCCGGGTGCTCGCGCCCGGCGCGGCGGTCCATGCGCGGCACCAGCGCCGAGTCGGCGGTCGCGGGCATGAGCAGCGTGAACATGCGCCGGCCGCCCCGCCCGACGCGCTGCCACTCGAGGTCGCCGAAGGGCTGGCGGTGGATCTCGCTCACCGTCTCCGTCCCGAGCAGGCGATGGAAGGTCGCTATCGCGCGGTCGCGATCGCGGATCGCGAGGCCGACGTGCGAGAGCGCGTACGGGGCGGCGGTCGGCACCTCGGGCGGGGAGTCGAGCTCGGGCGCCACCTCGAAGCGCACGCCGTGGGCGGCGCGCAGATCGGGACGGAGCGCGCCGTCCGGGCGCTCCTCGACGAGGACGCCCGACCGGCGCAGCACGGCCTCCACCTCGGAAAGCTCCGTGGTGCGCCACACCGAGAGGTAGTAGCCCTCGCCCCTCGGGTTGCGCGCGTCGGCGCGGCGCTCCATCGTCGCCTGAAGCGGTCCGTCCCCGGAGGGCTCGAGGAGCCGCACCGCTCCCTCGCCCGCAGCGCCGAGCTCGAGCCAGCGCGCCCCCTCCGCGTCGTCGACGCCCGATGCCTCGACCTCGAGCCGGAAGACACGGCGGTACGCCTCGACGGCGACGTCGAGATCGGCGACCGCCACCTGCAGCTGCGCGTAGCGGAGCGGCTGCGCCATGACCGGACCTCCCGTCCTCCCGAGACTACGGCGCGCCCGCGACCGGGGGCCACCGATCGCGCCAGGGGGCCAGCGCCTCGACGGCGGCCGAGGCGCGGAGCACGCCCGCGTCGTCCCGCCAGCGCCCGACGAGCTGCAGGCCGACCGGGAGTCCGTCGACCTCCCCGCACGGCAGCGTGGCGGCGGGCTGCCCGGTCAGGTTGAAGGGATAGGTGAAGGCCGTCCACTCCAGGAAGCGGCGAGGAGTCCCCGCCACGGTCCCGGGACCGTCGTCCCCGGCGGCGAAGGCGGTGACCGGGAGCGTGGGCGTGAGCAGGAGATCGTAGCGGTCGAAGAAGCGCCGGACGGCGTCGGCGTAGGCGTTCTGCTCCAGGATCGCGCGCCCGTAGTCCGCGCCGCTGTACCGCGCCGCCTCGCGCACGACCCGGGCGAGCCCGGGGTCGAGCAGCTGGCCGACCTCGTCGAGTCGCGAGCCGAAGAGCCCCGCCATGCGGCACGACCACATCACGTCGAGCACCGGATAGGGATCTCCGGCGTCGGGGTGGGCCTCCTCGACCCGCGCGCCGAGCTCGGCGAGCCGCAGCGCCGCGGCCTCCGCCGCGTCGGCGACGGCGCTCTCGACGGCCGCGAACCCGAGGTCGCGCGACCAGGCGACGCGCAGGCCGGAGAGGGCGTCGCCCCGCTCACCGGCGGCCCGTCCCGCCTCGGCGGCGGCGAGGTGCCCGCCGGATGCCGGCAGCGACCAGCGATCCCGGGGGTCGGGGCCCTCCATCACGTCCAGCATCAGCGCCGCGTCGGCCACGGTCCGCGCAATCGGGCCCGCGTGCGAGAGGGTGGAGCCGGCGGGCCACTGCGGCACGCGGCCGTAGGAGGGCTTGATGCCGTAGATCCCGCAGAACGCCGCCGGGATGCGTATCGAGCCGGCGCCGTCGGAGCCCTGCGCCAGCGGGCCGATCCCCGACGCGACGGCCGCGGCCGCCCCGCCGCTCGACCCGCCGGCGGTGCGGCCCTCCCGCCAGGGGTTCTGCGTGCTGCCGTAGACGCGGTTGGTGGTGTCGCCCTTCCAGCCGTACTCCGACGTGTTGCTCTTGCCCAGCATCACCGCGCCCGCCCGGTAGAGGCGCTCCACGAGCGGGGCGTCCTCCGCCGGCACCTCGTCTGAGTGCAGCAGCGACCCGCGGGTCGTGCGTATCCCGGCGGTGGCGGTGAGGTCCTTGACGGAGACCGGGACGCCCGCGAGCGGTCCGGCGGAGCCCTCGGCGTACGCGCGCTCGGCGGCCTGAGCGTGCGCGAGCGCGAGCTCCGGCGTCGGCGTCACGAAGGCCCGCAGGCGCGGCTCCAGCGACTCGAGCCGATCGAGGACGACGCGCGTCACCTCGACGGGGGAGAGCTCGCGGCGCGCATAGCCGGCGCGCAGCTCGACGGCGGGGAGGGCCCACGGCTCGGTCACGCCCGCACGCTAGCGGATCGCCCTCGGGGCCGGCCACCGGCGGCGCCGCGCGCGCCGGGCCGGCTCGCCGACGAAACCTCACGATTATCGCGCACCTTCGCGCAGTTTTGGCGAGATATCGGCGCTTGCCGCTGCGTCGCGGCACCCCAACGATGGACGCCGCCCGCAGGCATCGTGGTGAAGGAGTGACCGTGCAGAGATGGATGCGCGCTCCCGCGCTCGCCGGAGCGCTCGTACTGCTGGCCGTCGCGCCGGCGATCGCGTGCGGCGGCGACGACGACGCTGCGGCGCCCGCAAGCGGCGACGCGGCCTACCCGGTCACGGCGACCGCTCTCCCCGGGCGCAGCGTCGCCATCGAGGCGGCGCCCGAGGGCCTCGTCACGACGAGCCCCTCCGCCATCGAGCTGCTCGCCGACGTCGGCGGCACGGCCATCGCGCGCTCGAGCACGGCGACCGCCGTGCCCGGCGCCGCCGAGCTGGCGGACATCGGTCCGTCCTACCAGCCCTCCTTCGAGCAGATCGTGGCGCTCGACCCCGACCTGGTCATCGCCGACGCCTCGGCGCAGGCGCACCTCGCCGGCGCCTTCGAGGAGGCGCTCGGGGGGACGCCGACCCTCTTCGTCGGCGCGCGCGCCTACGCCGATCTCGCCGCCTCCGCGCGCATCCTGGGAGCGGCGATCGCGGCGCCGGAGCAGGCCGAGGAGTCGGCGTCTGCCTTCGAGGCGGTCGCCCGGGAGGTCGGCGGCGGCGCCGGCGCCTCCCCGCGGGTTCTGGTGCTGGTGGCGGGCCGCGACGGCACCCTCTCCGCGGCGCTGGGGGCATCCTTCGTCGGGGACCTCGTCGCCCTGCTCGGGGGCGACAACGTCGCCGCCGCGCTCCCGCAGTCCGGCCCGGTCCCGGGCTACGCCCTCATCTCGCCCGAGTCGATCGTGAGCTTCGACCCGGAGGTGCTGCTGGTCGTCACCCCCGGCGGGGGCCCCTCGATCGCGGGCATCGTGAGCGCGCAGCTGCCGGAGCTCGCGGCGGTCAGGTCCGGCCGCATCCACGAGCTCGACCTCGAGGTCTACCTGCAGGTCCCCGGCCCCCGGGCGCGCGAGGGTCTGCGCGCGCTCGCCTCGCTCCTCCATCCCGGGTAGCGGCGGCCGCCCTCCCCGGTGCTGATCGCGGGGCACCGCCGCATTCGCCCGGCCCCGGCGCTCGCCGGGGCGGCGGCCGCGCTGCTGGCCGCGGCGGTGATCGCCGTCTCGCTCGGCGCCGTGCGGCTCTCGCTGGGCGAGGTCGCGGGCGGGCTGCTGGATGCGGGAGACGACACCACGCGGCGCATCGTGTGGCAGCTGCGCGTGCCGCGCGTGCTGGCGGCCGCCCTGGTCGGAGCGCACCTCGGGTTGGCCGGCGCGCTGCTGCAGGGCGTGACGCGCAACCCGCTCGCCGACCCGCACATACTCGGCTTCTCCTCGGGCGCGGGCTTCGTCGCCGTGGCGCTGGTGGTCTGGGCGCCCGGCTCGCCCGGGGCCCTCGCGCCGGCCGGGGCCTTCGCCGGATCGCTGCTGTCGGCGGCCGTCGTCTACGCGCTCGCCTGGCGCGGCGGCATCTCCCCGGTGCGGTTCGCCCTCTCCGGCGTCGCGGTCGCGGCTCTCTTCACGGCGCTCTCGGCGGCGGCGATCTCGCTCTCCGACCTCTTCACGCAGGCCGCGCTCTCCTTCCTGGTGGGCGGCCTGATAGGCGTGGGCTGGGACCACCTCCCCCGGATCGCCCCCTACACGGCGGCCGGCGCGCTGGCGGCGGTCGGCCTCGCCCGGTCGCTCAACGTGCTGGCGCTCGGCGACGACGTGGCGCGCGGGCTCGGGATGCGCGTCGAGCGCGTGCGGCTCGCGGCCGTCGCCGCCGCCGCCGCGCTCACCGGCGCGGCCGTCGCGATCAGCGGCATCCTCGCCTTCGTGGGCCTCGTCGCTCCGCACGCGGCGCGGCTCCTGGTCGGGGGCGACTACCGGCTCGTTCTGCCGCTCTCCGGGCTGCTCGGGGCGGCCCTGCTCGTGCTCGCCGACACGGCCGCTCGGACGGCGTGGGCGCCGACGGAGATCCCGGCCGGGATCGTCACGGCGATCGTCGGCGCGCCGGTGCTCCTGCTCCTGATCCGGACGCGCACATGAGCGGGCCGCTGCTTCAGCTCGACGGCGTGCGCTGGTCGCCCCGCGGTCACGAGGTCCTGCGGGGGATAACGATCTCCGTCGAGGCCGGCGAGCTCGTCGCGCTGATCGGGCCCACCGGCAGCGGGAAGTCGACGCTGCGCCGGATCCTCGGGAGGCTGCTGCGCCCGAGCGCGGGCCGGGTGCGCCTGGGGGGCCGGGACGCGTGGAGCCTGGCCCCGGGGGAGGTCGCGCGCCGCGTCGCCTTCCTGCCGCAGTCTCCGGAGGCCTCGCCCGATCTCACCGTCGCGGAGCTCGTCTGGCACGGGCGCTACCCGCACCACCGGGGCCTCGCGCGCTCGTTCGGCGGCGCCCGCCCGGCCGATCGCGCGGCGGTCGAGTCGGCGCTTCACCAGGCGGGGGTCGCCGAGCTGCGCGCGGCGCGGCTCGGCGAGCTCTCGGGCGGCGAGCAGCGGCGCGCCTGGATCGCCCTCGTGCTCGCGCAGGAGGCGGAGCTGCTGCTGCTCGACGAGCCGACGGCCTTCCTCGACATCGGCCACCAGCTCGAGCTGCTCGCGCTCCTGAGACGCCTCCACGAGGAGCGCGGCACGACGACGGTGATGGCCCTCCACGACCTGGCCTACGCGGGTTCGCACGCGACCCGCGTGGTCGCGCTCAGCGGCGGACAGGTCGCCGCCGACGGACCGCCGGGGCGCGTCCTCACCTCCGAGCAGCTCTCGGCGCTCTACGGCGTCCCGGTGACGGTGCTGCCGGGCCCCGCCGGGGCGGCCGGCCTCCCTATCGTGGTTCCGCGGTCCGCCGCTCCGGGCCCGGATCGGGGGCCGGGGGCGCGTCCCCCGGGCGGATGAGGCGAGCCGAGAGGAGCAGCAGGACGACCGCGTGCAGGATCGCGACCATGAGCAGCTGCGCCGCGAGCGCGGCGCGCGAGGCGTCGTCATCGAAGCGGGAGAAGAGGACGAGCAGGTAGGAGACGACGGCGAGCCCCAGGATGCGCGCCGCGAGGCCCCGCCAGCTCGTCGCGAGCTCGCGCATCGGCACGCGGAAGACGTAGACGATGAGGACGATGATGTGGAGCACGACGAGCGCCGCGACGTAGAGGAGGGCCGGAACCGCGCTCCGCAGCTCGAGCAGGGGAAGCAGCAGGAACGAGGCGGCGAAGACCGCGATCGTCTTCCGGATGAAGAGCGTCCTGTCGAGGAGCTCGATGCGCACGCCCGGCATC
>VYDC01000209.1:0-12422 GCA_009843585.1 Chloroflexota bacterium
GGCCGCGACCGCCCCCGTCGCGGCGCCTGCGCCCGACCTCGGCTTCCCGACGGGACCGGCCGTGCTGGTCGCGGCCAGCTACGAGCCGCCGACCGACCGGGTCGATTCCACGGGCGCCTTCCTCCCGGCGAACGGGAAGCCCACGCTGGTCTTCGTCGATGCGATCTGGTGACCGTCCTGCGCGATTGCGCGGCCCGTCGTGCACGGGCTAAGGAACGAGTACCAGGACCGGGTCAACTTCGTGATTCTCGACTTCGCCATCGAGGACGAACTCGACCTCGCGAGGTCGCTGGGCACGGGGCGACATCCGGCGTACGCCGTCGTCCCGCCGGACTCGCCGCCCGACGACGCCGACCTCAGGCAGTTCGGCGCGCTCTCCGAGAGGCAGCTCCGCTCCCTCCTCGCCGAGGTCATCGACCGCTTCCCTGAGAGGCACGGGAGCTGAGGCGGGGCGGGTCAGGCCGGCTCCAGGACGCTCCGAACGCCGCGGAAGAGGATCTCGAGGCCGAGGCGCAGGTTCTCGACGGAGAGCCGCTCGTCGTTGCCGTGGGCCCGCCCGCCCTCTCCCTCCGAGAGGAGCACCGGCACGAAGCCGTAGGCGGGGATCCCGCGCCGGCGGAAGACGCGCGAGTCGGTGAAGCCGGTGGAGACCCCCGGGACCACGGACGCCTCCTCCACGACCGCGAGCGCGGCCGCCTCCAGGGCGCGGTAGAGCTCGGTGTCGACGGGCGAGGAGCGCGTCGACGAGGAGAACACCGTCTCGACGCCGACCGCCGGATCGTCGATCACACGCGCGAGATCGGCGAGGAAGTCCTGCGGATCGTCGCCGGGCAGGAGCCGGACGTCGAGAGTCGCCTCGGCGAGCGAGGGGATGACGTTGTGCTTCACGCCCGCCGTCACCCCGGTGATCGCTATAGAGGCGCGCTCCAGTGAGCGCAGCCGGGGCTCGCGCGCGGCGAGCTCGGCGAGGGCCGCGACCGTCGGCGGCTCGTCGAGCACCCCGGCCCCGTGCAGGGCCGAGAGGTACGCGGTGACCTCGGGGACGAGGCGCGCCGGCCGCTGCCACCCCTCGATCCGCGCGAGCGCGCGCACCAGCCGCTCGACCGCCGCCTCGCGGTGGGGCACGGATCCGTGACCGGACTGGCCGGTCGCGCGGAGCGTGAGCCAGAGCGGGCCCTTCTCGGAGACGCCGATGGTGAAGATCGGCCGCCGCACGCCGAACGTCTCCCTGGCGCCCATGCCGCCCTCGTTGATGACGTAGTCGCAGTCGAGCAGCTCCGGGTGCGCGCGGTCGAGGAACTCGATGCCCCAGCCGCCGCCCGCCTCCTCGTCGGCGACGGCCATCAGCACGAGATCGCGTCCCAGCGGGAGGGAGAGCCGCCGGTGGAGCAGCAGCACGAGCAGCTCCATGACGCCCATTCCCTTCATGTCGACCGCGCCGCGTCCCCACACGTGGCCGTCGCTCACGGCCCCCTGGAAGGGCTCCACCGACCAGTGATCGCGCTCGGCGGGAACGACGTCGGTGTGGTGCAGGAGCACCAGCGGGCCGCCGCGCGATCCGTCGCCGGGGAGCCGCGCGATCAGGCTCGGGCGCGAGACGCCCTCAACGGGCTCCGGCTCGACCCGGCGGGACGGGATGCCCTCGGCGGCGAGGACCTCGGCCAGCCAGTCGCAGGCGCGGCCCTCGTGCCCCGGGGGGTTGGTCGTGTCGATGCGCAGGTAGGTCGAGAGCAGCTCCACCGCCTCGGAGGTGAGCGCATCCCAGTCGACCGCAGGGCGGCTCATCCGCCGACTCCCGCCTCGCGGCAGCGCCCGGCGAAGAGGGCCATCGCCTCGATGTGCGCCCCGGCGCCGCGCAGCCCCGCGCCCATGGTGTTCAGCGTGAGGTGGGTGGCTCCCGCCTCCTGCCAGGTGCGGGCCGCGGAGACCTGCTCGTCGACGCTCCGCCCGGCGACCTGCACGCGCGTCTCGACGCCGATGGAGGCCGGCGCGCGCCCCGCGCGGCTCACCTCCCGGTGCAGCTCCGCGAGCGGGCCCGCGAGCGCGCCCGGGCTCCCGCGCAGGCTCGGCGTGATCAGCCATCCGTCGGCGTGGCGGGCGATGCGCGAGAAGACGGCGGGCGCGCCGCCTCCCATCCAGAGCGGCACGCTCCCGCCGGGAGGCCGCGGGTTCACCCCGGCCGCGCTGACGCGGTGGAAGCGACCCTCGTAGCTCACCGACGGCCTCTCCCACAGGGACCGCATGAGGACCAGCTGCTCCTCGATCCGCTTCCCGCGCGTGTGGTAGTCGACGTTCAGGGCATCGAACGGCGGGCGCTGGGAGCCGACGCCGACGCCGAGCCAGAGCCGGCCGGCGGAGAGCACGGAGAGCTCCGCGGCCTGCTTGGCCGCGAGCGCCGCCTGCCGCGGCGGCAGGACCAGCACGCCGGTCAGGAAGCGCAGGCGGCTCGTCACCGCCGCCATGTAGGCGAAGAGGACCAGGGGCTCGTGGCGGGTCCTCTCGCCGGGGTCTCGCACGACGCCGGCGTGGTCGGGGTCCGCTCCGAAGACGTGATCGAAGGCGACGGCATAGTCGTAGCCGGCCTCCTCGGCGGCGACCGCCCACCCGGCGACGGCATCCGGCTCGGCCTCCGGATCGAGCTGCGGGAAGACCACGCCGAGCGGCATCGATCCTCCTACCTCGTCGCCTCGAACGCGTCGCGGAAGCGCTCGAGGGCCTCGCCGTGCTGCTCGGGCGCGCTCCAGCCGGCGCCCATCGTGTTGACGGCGACGTGGCTGACCCCGCTCTCCTCCCACCGGCGCGCCCGCTCGGCCGCGCCGTCGTAGTGGATGGCGCCACCCGTTCGTTCACGGGCGACGAGGGGGAGGTGCACCTCGACCCCGATCGAGCGCGGATCGCGCCCGGCCGCGTCGGCCGCCTCGCGCACGCGCGCGAGATCGGGTGCCAGCGCCGCGGGATCGCCGTGCGGCGGGAACCACCCCTCGGCGACCCGGCCGATGCGCGCGAGCACGGCCGGCGCCGTCCCCCCCATCCAGATCGGGATCGCGCCGGCCGCCGGCCGGGGCCGCATCGGGCCGTGCAGGCGGTGGTAGCGCCCCTCGAACGCCACCTCGTCCTCGGACCAGAGGGCCCGCAGCACGGCGACCTGTTCCTCCATGATCCGGCCGCGCTCTCCGAAGTCGACGCCGAGCGCCTCGTACTCGACGGGATTCCACCCGACTCCGACGCCGAGTCGCAGCCGGCCCCGGGCGAGCTGCGCGAGCGTCGCGGCCTGCTGCGCCACCAGCACCGCCTGGCGCTGGGGCAGGACCAGGACGTCGGTCACGAACTCCAGCCGCTCGGTGCACGCGGCGAGGTGCGCGAAGAGCAGGAGGGGCTCGTGAAAGGGCGTCTCGTGCGTGTAGGGGCCGCTCCACCCGCCGGGACGGTCGGGGTCCGCCCCGAGGACGTGGTCGAAGGCGAGCAGGTGCGAGTACCCGGCGCGCTCCACGCCCCGCGCGAATCCCCGCAGCGCCCGGGCGTCGCCGTCGATCTCGGTCTGCGGGAAGATGGCGCCGAGCTGAACGAGCCGCCTCCGCACCTGCGGCGCATCGCGCCTGGTGGCCACGCACTCTATACACCCGGTGAGCCCTCAGACGCAGGGCCGCCCCGCGGGCGGAGAGCTGCGGGGTACGCTTGGCGCGTGCACGTCGCCGTTCTCCTCGCCGCCGTCGTGGCCATCTCGTGGGCGGCGCCCCTGATCCGGCTGGCCGAGGCGCCGGTGCTGGTGATCGCCGCCCTGCGCGTCGCCCTCGCCGCGGCGCCGATGGCCGCGGCGGCCTCCTGGCGCAGCCGCGACGAGGTGAGGATGCTCGTCCGCGGCGCGACGGCCCGCCGCGACGCGGCCTTCGTCGCTCTCGCCGGCGTCGCGCTCGCCTGCCACTTCTGGGCGTGGGTGGCGGCGATCGACCGGACGTCGATCATCACGAGCGTCGCGCTCGTCGCCCTCCAGCCGCTGATCGCCGCGCTCGGCGCCTGGCTCTTCCTCAGGGAGCGGCCGCCGGCCGCCACGCTGGCGGGGATGGCGATCGCCTTCGGCGGCGCGCTGCTGCTCGTCGCGGACGACCTGGGCGAGCGCGGCACCCTCGTCGGCGACCTTCTCGCGCTGCTCGCGGCGGTGCTGGTGAGCGGCTATCTCGTGCTGGGGCGCCGCCTCCGGCGCCGGCTCTCGAACCTCGCCTACGGGGCCTCCGTCTACTCCGTGGCGGCCACGATCCTGCTCGTGGCGATCGCCGCCTCCGGCACCCCGCTGACCGGCCACCCGGTCGACGCGTACCTGCTGATCGCCGCGCTCGCCCTGGGGCCCCAGCTCGTCGGGCACAACGCCCTCAACTGGGCCCTCCGCGCGCTGCCGGCGGCGACGGTGGCGGTGGCGACGCTCGGCGAGCCCGTCGGCGCCGCCCTGATCGCCGCGGTCCTGCTCGACGAGCTGCCGAGCGCGTCGGAGGTCGCCGGCTCGCTGGTCGTGCTCCTCGGGGTCGGGGTGGCGCTCGGACACCGGCTCTCGCCGGCGACTCGCCCGTCGCGCTGACTCGCACCCGCTGCGCCCGCCGAGTCGTCGATGCTCGTGCCGACCAGTGTGCGCCGTGGTCTGCTGCGAAGTCGACGAACGGATCGTCGGGTACGGCTCACACTTGGCATCAAGATTGCGCGGACGGCTATCGTCCGCGAATGCGACCATCGTGCCGTCACTGGGGCGGCAGGTCTGTCGGCCCCTTCCCCGCGGAATCGATCTTGGGTTAGCCTGCAGGCAAGTGAGTGTCTGAAAGGGGGACCTCTGTGCCCAGATTCGAGCGAATGGACCCGAAGGAAGTCGCCATCGGCCGCGGCCGAACGGCGATGGCAGAGCGAGCGCCCTACATCGAGGCCCTGAAGGCCGGGGAGGCCGGCCGCATCGAGCTGCAGCGCGGGGAGAGGCAGGCGATCGTCAAGCGGAGGCTTCAGGAGGCCTCGCGCGAGTGCGGGATCAAGATCCGCTCCTCCGGGCACAACCCCCGCACGCTGGTCGGGACGCGCACGGGGTCGGGGTCGCGCGCCTCTGGCGGGCTGGGCCCGCGGGGGGGGCGGCCCGGGCGGAGGGGGCCGCCCCGGCCGGGGCAGGGGGAGCCTCCCCCCGGCCGAACGGTGCGCGGCGGCGACGCGTCGCCGCGGAGACGCCGGCGCAGGCAGGGGCGGATCACGGCCCTGCGGCCGGCGGGATCGCGGCCCGGCCCGCCGCCCGGTCGCGCTTGCCGGATTGTGAGAAATCGCGCAATATGAGGGGCCGCCCGGCGCGGCGAGGATGGGTATCATTCCCTCTTCAGTGCGCGGCGGCCGGACCCTCCCGACCGATGGGTAGCGAGGACGCCCGTGGTGGCACAGGGCAGAATACCGGTATCCCCCGACACCCCCGGCGTCGGACGTCCGCGTGGAGCCTCCGTCGAGGAGGTCGCCGCGGGCCGCCTGCTCTACAATCCCGCGCACGAGCGCGACGGGTGCGGCACGGGCTTTGTCGCTCAGGTGGACGGCACCCGGTCGCACCGCATCGTCGAACTCGCCGTGGAGGGAGTCGTCAACCTCACTCACCGCGGGGCCGTCTCCGCTGACGCGGCCTCCGGCGACGGCGCCGGCATCACGATCCAGATCCCCTTCGAGCTGCTGGCGGAGGACGCGGCGCGCCTGGGCCGGAGCCTGGACGAGCGCGATCAACTCGCCGTGGCGGTGGTGTTCCTCCCGCACGAGCCGGCGGATCGGCCCGCGGCGCGCGCCATCCTGGAGGAGGCGGTCTGCTCCAGCGGCGTCGATGTGATCGGGTGGCGGGAGGTGCCGATCGAGCCCGCCGTGCTCGGGGGCCTGGCGCTGGAGAGCCTCCCCGGCATCGAGCAGCTGCTGCTCGCGCGCCCCGACGGGTTGCAGTCGGGCCCGGACTTCGACCGCGCGCTCTACCTCGCGCGACGGCGCGCGGAGCGCCGCTACCGCGAGGAAGACGTCGACTGCTACGTCGTCTCGCTCTCGGCGCGCACCGTCGTCTACAAGGGCCTGATGGCGGCGCCGCAGCTCGGCGCCTTCTACCCGGACCTTCGCGACGAGCGGACGGTCTCGGCCCTCGCGCTCCTGCACCAGCGCTTCGCGACCAACACGCTGCCCAACTGGAAGCTGGCGCAGCCCTTCCGGATGGCTGCACACAACGGCGAGATCAACACGCTGCTCGGCAATCGCAACTGGATGAGCGCGCGCGAACCCGAGCTCACCTCGGCGCTGTGGGGCGAGCAGCTCGGGGATCTGCTCCCGGTCATCTGGCCTATAGGCTCGGACACCGCCTCATTCGACGAGGCGCTCGAGCTCCTGGTGCACTCCGGCCGCGGCCTCCTCCACGCGCTGATGATGCTCATCCCGGAGGCCTGGGAGAACATGCCGCAGATGGACGCCACGCTGCGGGCGTTCTACGAGTACCACGCCTGCCTCTCGGAGCCCTGGGACGGGCCCGCCGCCGTCGCCGTCACCAACGGGAGCACGGTCGCCGCCGTGCTCGACCGCAACGGGCTCCGCCCGGCGCGCTACCAGGTGACCCGCGACGGCCTCGTCGTGATGGCGTCCGAGGTCGGCCTGCTCGACATCGCGCCCGGCGACATCGTGGAGTCGGGGCGGCTCGGCCCGGGCGAGATGATCGCCATAGACACCGCCCGGCGGCGCCTGCTTCACAACGACGAGATCAAGCGCGAGATCTCCTCCCGCCGCCCCTACGCGGAATGGGTGCGCCGCAATCTTCACCATCTGCCCCGCGCCTCCGACCGCGACGCGCGGGAGCAGCGGGACCCGGCGTCGGGGAACGGCCGGGCGCCCGGCGCCGTCGACGGCGCCTACGTCCCCGACCCGGACGTGGCGAGGCTCCAGCGGCTCCACGGCTACACGCGGGAGGAGCTCCAGTACGTCGTCAAGCCGATGGCGGTGGACGGCAAGGAGCCCACGGGCTCCATGGGCGATGACACGCCGCCGTCGACGCTGCAGGACGACTCGCGGCTGATCTACACCTACTTCCGCCAGCGCTTCGCGCAGGTGACGAACCCGCCGATCGACTCCGTCCGCGAGGAGATCGTGATGTCGCTCGACACCTACCTCGGGCGCCGCCACTCGCTGCTGGAGGCGACGCCCGAGGCGGCGCGCCTGGTGCACCTCACGAGTCCGCTGCTGACGGACGAGGAGATGGTCGCGCTCCGGCAGGTGCCCCTCGCCGACATCTCCGTGACCACCCTGCACGCGCGCTTCCCCGCCGCCGACGGCGAGGAGGGGCTGAGGCGGGGGCTCGACGAGCTCTGCTCGGCGGCCGTGCTGGCGGTCGACGAGGGTCACACGGTGATCATCCTCAGCGACCGCCTCACCGACGAGCGCTGGGCGCCGGTGCCGATGCTGCTCGCGGTCTCGACGGTGCACCATCACCTGATCCGCGAGCGGCGGCGGATGCGGGTGAGCATCGTGGCGGAGACGGGCGACGCGCGCGACGTCCACCATCTCGCCTGCCTCATCGGCTTCGGGGCCTCCGCCGTGAACCCGTATCTCGCCTTCGAGACGCTGCGGCGGATGCACGAGGAGGGCGAGTTCGGCGAGCGCTCGCTCGACGAGACGCTCCAGCGCTACGAGCAGGCCGTCGACACGGGGATCCTCAAGATCATGTCGAAGATGGGGATCTCCGCCGTCTCCTCCTACCACGGCGGGCAGATCTTCGAGGCGCTGGGCATCTCCGACGAGGTCGTCGGGACGAGCTTCCCCGGAACGACCTCCCGCATCGGCGGGATCGGATACGCCGAGATCGCCCGCGACGTCTGCGAGCGGCACGACGCCGCCTACCGGGAGACCAGCCTCCCGCACGGAGGCTGGTACAAGTACCGCCGCGACGGCGACTACCACGCCAACGAGCCGCCCGTCTGGCGGCAGCTGCAGAAGGTCGCGCAGGGGGTCGGCGCCGAGGGATACCGCGACTTCACCCAGCTGGTCTACTCGCGCCCGCCGACCGCCCTCCGCGATCTGCTCGAGCTGGCGCCCGACCGCGACCCGATCCCGATCGAGCGCGTCGAGCCCGTGCACGAGATCACCCAGCGCTTCCAGACCGGGGCGATGTCCCTGGGGGCGCTCTCGCCCGAGGCGCACGAGGACATGGCGCGCGGCATGAACCTGCTCGGCGGGCGCTCCAACACCGGCGAGGGCGGCGAGGATCCGCAGCGCTACCTGCCGCGCGGGGAGAAGCGCGACGCGAACTCGCTCGTGAAGCAGGTCGCATCGGGCCGCTTCGGCGTCACGCCGGCCTACCTGGCGGCGGCCGCCGAGCTCGAGATCAAGATCTCGCAGGGATCGAAGCCGGGCGAGGGCGGGCAGCTTCCCGGCCACAAGGTGTCGCCGTACATCGCGCAGCTGCGCCACGTGATGCCGGGCACCACGCTGATCTCCCCGCCGCCGCACCACGACATCTACTCCATCGAGGACCTCGCGCAGCTCATCTACGACCTGAAGATCGCGAATCCGCGGGCCCGCGTCTGCGTGAAGCTCGTGGCATCGGAGGGCGTCGGGACGATCGCGGCCGGCGTGGCGAAGGGCTACGCCGACGTGATCCAGATCTCGGGGGCCGACGGCGGCACCGGGGCGAGCCCCCTCTCCTCCATCAAGTACGCGGGGTCGCCGTGGGAGCTCGGCCTCGCCGAGACCCAGCAGGTGCTCGTGATGAACGACCTGCGCGGCCGGGTGATCCTGCGCACCGACGGTGGCATGCACACGGGGCGCGACGTCGTCGTCGCGGCGCTCTTCGGCGCGGAGCAGTACGGCTTCGGGACGGCGGCGATGGTGGCGCTCGGCTGCAAGATGGCGCGCCAGTGCCACCTCAACACCTGCCCGGTCGGCGTGGCGACGCAGCGGGAGGATCTGCGCGAGAAGTACTTCGGCGAGCCGGCGATGCTGCACAACTACCTCACGCACGTCGCCCAGGAGGTGCGCGAGATCCTCGCCTACCTGGGCTACGCCCGGCTCGACGATCTCATCGGCCGCGCGGACCTGCTCAGGCAGCGCACCGATCTCGCCCCCGGGCATCGCTATGAGGGGGCCGACCTCGCTCGCGCGATCACCCCGGTCGACCCGGAGGGGAGCCGCCCGCACCACCAGATGCAGCCGCGCAACGACCGTCCGGACGACGAGCCGCTCGATGACCGCGTGATCGCCGACATCGGCACCGAGATCGAGCGCGGGCGCGAGGCGTCGGGCTCCTACCCCATCCGCAACATCGACCGCACCGTGGGGGCGCGGATCTCCGGGATGATCGCGACCCAGCGCGGAGACGAGGGTCTCCCCGACGGCACCGTCGACCTGGCGTTCCACGGCTCGGCGGGCCAGTCCTTCGGCGCCTTCCTGGTGCGCGGCGTGCGCCTGCACCTCGTCGGGGAGGCGAACGACTACGTCGGCAAGGGGATGGGCGGCGGCGAGATCACGATCCAGCCGGCGGCCGAAGCCGGCTT
Source organism: Chloroflexota bacterium (assembly GCA_009843585.1). GTDB lineage: Bacteria > Chloroflexota > Dehalococcoidia > UBA2979 > UBA2979 > VYDC01. The sequence continues at coordinate 9,516 of VYDC01000209.1, forward strand.
CCCGTCGCACGAGGGCGTGCTGGTCGGCAACACCGTCCTCTACGGCGCGACCGGGGGCAACCTCTTCGTCGCCGGCCGCGCCGGCGAGCGCTTCGCCGTCCGGAACTCCGGCGCGCGCGCCGTGGTCGAGGGAATCGGCGATCACGGCTGCGAGTACATGACCGACGGCGTGGTGGTGATCCTCGGCACGACCGGCCGGAACTTCGGCGCCGGCATGTCGAACGGCGTCGCCTTCGTGCTGGACGAGGCCGGCGACTTCCGGACGCGCGTGAACCCGGAGCTGGTCGGTCTGGAGCAGGTGACCACTCCGGAGGGCGTGGAGCTGCTCGAGGCGCTCATCCAGCGCCACCTCGAGCTCACGGGTTCCGCCCGGGCCGCCCAGATCCTCAACGACTGGCGGCACTACCTGCCGCAGTTCTGGCGGGTCGCCCCCAAGTTCGCCGTCACCGAGGACGGCGCGATGGTCGTGGTCAGGCGCCATCTCCGGACGCTCAGGGCGATGCAGGGAACCGCCACCGCCTCCGCCAGGCGCTAGGCGGCGCGGGCGTCGGCGCCGCGCCCGCCGGCCCTCGCTGCGCGCGCCCCTCGCGGCGAGGCGCCTCTTCGACCGGGACCCGAGACGCGGCGCGCGCCGGGCGTACACTGGCACGGGCCCGGAGGTCGGGGCCGGCGTGGCGGGCGAGGGGCGGTCATGGCGCTCGGTGTCGCTCTCATCATCATCGGCGCGATCTTCCTCCTGGAGTCTCTCGGGCTCAGCGAGTACGGGATCGGCGAGCTCTGGCCCCTGATCCTCATCGGGATCGGCGGCGTCATCCTCTACGAGAGGCTGCGCCGCTCGCTCCGCCGCGGCTGAGTCGCCCGCTCCCGCCGTGAGCTACCGGCTCTCCTTCGTCCTCCCCGTCACGCTCGGCCTCTACCTGATCTTCCTGGGCGCCGTGCTGCTCGCAGACAGCACAGGCGCGCGGCCTCTCGGCGTCCCGGGCGTCGCGGGGTCCGCCGTCGGGCTGGCGCTCATGGCGATGGGCGTGCTGACGGTGCTCGCGGGATGGCGGGCGCGCCGGTTCACCAGGCGCCTCCGCCGGGCGTTCGGCCACGTTCGCTCGGCCGAGCAGGGCTGGCGCGTCGACGATGCCGTGATCTCGACCGTGCTCGGCGACATCTCGCTCGACTTCCGCGGGACGGACCTGCCGCCCGGCGAGACGGAGCTGACGCTTCTCTGCTGGCTCGGGACGCTGCAGGTCGTCGTCCCGCAGGACTTCGCGGTCTCGGTGTCGGCGCAGGCGCTCGTGGGCACGGTCGAGGCGCTCGGGCGGCGCGAGGAGGGGCTGATCCGCGACGTCGACGCCCGGACGGACGGCTACGACGAGGCGCCGAGGCGGCTGCGCCTCCATGTCTCGACGCTCGTCGGCGAGGCGCGCGTGACCCGCGAGGCCGAGGCGACGGAGCCGCAGGCGGGGTAGCGCCCCCGGGGCGTGGCCGCGCGCCCGGGCGCGCCGCCGCGTCCCCTCAGCCGGTGGGGCGGGAGGCCGCCTCGGCGCCGTCCCGCAGCGGGCAGCCCGAGCAGCGCTCGATCGCGGGGCTCGCCGTGCAGGCGCCGCCGACCGCCGCGAGCAGGCGCCGCGCACTCCACAGCGGCAGGCCGATCACGCAGCACAGACATCCCTCGGCGGAGGCGGCGGGCGCGAACTCCGCGTCCTGGATGGCGTAGCCCCCGGCCTTGTCGAAGGGCTCGCCGCGCGCGACATAACGCTCGACCTCCGTGCGGGAGTAGCTCCGCATGCGCACGGCCGTCGTGGCGCACTCCGTCCCGCTCCGCCGGCCCCGAACGGCGGCGACGCCGGTCACGACGCGGTGCACGCGGCCCCGGAGCGCCCCCAGCATCCCGTACGCCGACGCCTCATCCGGCGGCTTTCCCAGCAGCGAGCCGTCCGGCGCGACGACGATCGTGTCGGCCGCGAGCACGAGCGCGCCCGGGGCCAGGCTCCCCACCGTCCTGGCCTTCGCGAGCGCGAGCGCCACTGCCCGGCGGGCGGGGTCGGCCTCCTCGCTCGACTCGTCGATCCCCGACGGCCGGGAATCGAACTCCACGCCGAGCGCTGAGAGCAGCTCGCGCCTCCTGGGCGACTCGGAGGCGAGCACCAGGGGCGGGAGCCGGCGCCGCGCCGTCACGGCGCAGGGTCGGGTGCCGGCCCCGATGCGCGATCGAGAGTCGTGACGCATTCCACATGCTGCGTGTGGGGGAACATGTCGAGGGGCTCGACCGACCGCAGGTCGAAGCCGGGCCGGCCCCGCTCCGGGTCGCCGTCGACGAGCAACCGGAGGTCGCGGGCGAGCGTCGCCGGGTCGCAGGAGACGTAGACCAGCCGCCGGCACGCCGAGACGAGCAGGGCGTCGATGGTCGCCGCGGCGAGCCCGGTGCGCGGCGGATCGACGATGACGAGATCCGCGCCGGGGTCGAGAGCGGGCAGCAGATCCTCGACGCTCCCGACGAGGCGGGTCACGTTCTGAAGGCCCGCCAGGTTCGCCTCGGCGTCGTCGGCGGCGGCGGCCGATTCCTCGAGGGTGACGACGCTCCACGGTCCGTCGCCGGCGAGCAGGGCGGCGAACGTCCCCACGCCGGAGTAGGCGTCGACGACGACGTCCGGCCGTGCCTCCCTCACGCGCTCGCGCACCATCCGGGCGAGCTGCTCGGCCTGCCGGGTGTTGACCTGGAAGAAGGCGGCGGCCGAGATGCGGAAGGGACGGCCGCCGAGCCGCTCGTGGTAGTGCCTCTGCCCGGAGGCGAGCGGCCGGCGCCCGGGCCTCCACCGGAGCGCCGGCTGGATCAGCAGCTCGCCGGTCGCCTCGCCCACGCCCACGGAGAGCTGGCGGGTGCCGGCCGTCCGCCCCTGCGCGCGCGTGAGCACC
>VYDC01000209.1:12432-14485 GCA_009843585.1 Chloroflexota bacterium
CGCTTGAGCACCGCGTTCACGGCGTCGTGCGCTATGAGGCAGCGGTCGACGCGCAGGAACTGGTGCGTCCCGCGCCGCATGAAGCCGATGTCGCCGTTGCGGCGCACGGTGAACCGCATGTGGTTGCGGTACCCCCAGGGATGCGCCATCCCGCGCGCCGGTGCGACGGGGGGATCGTCGAAGCGGCCGATCCGCCGCAGCTGGTCGCGAACGAGGCCGGTCTTGAGCGCGAGCTGCTCCGCGTAGTCGACGTGCTGCAGCTGGCAGCCGCCGCACGTCCCGTAGTAGGGGCACGGGGGCTCGACCCGGTGCGGCGAGGCCTCGCGTACCTCGATAGCCCGCGCCTCGAGGTAGGAGGGAGACTCCGCCGTCACCTCGGCGACCACGCGCTCGCCCGGGAGCGCGTACTCCACGAAGACCACCCGCCCGTCCGGCGCCCGGCCCACGCCCGTGCCGCCGGCGGCGAAGCCGTCCACCGTCAGCTCCACGGGAGGGGGTAGCTCGCCGCGGGCGCGCCGGCGGCGCCTGCGCCGGCGCTCCCTCTTGTTCGCCCGGGGTGGCCCGGTCAGGGGATCGGCCTCAGGGGCGGGCGGCGACGCGGCGCCGGACTGCGTATCGTCAGCGGGGGGCATGGTGCGATCCTAACGGGGGATCGCGGCAGGCGGAGCGGCGGGTCCGCACCCGGCTCCGGAGAGGAGCGGCGATGACCGCGCCCAGGACGTCTCCCACCCCGGACGCGCCGGCATCCCGGCGCCGGGCGCCTGGGGCCCGCCGCGAGCCGACGCCGATCGCCGGCATCGCGCGCGGGCTCCTGCCCATCCCGACGGCGCCCTACCTCGAGCACGGCGTGCTCGCCTACATCCGGCGCTTCGCGGAGGAGCGCGGGCTCGGCTTCCGCCTCGATCGCTTCGGCAACGGCTACGTCCGCCACGCCGGGAGACGCCGCCGCGGCGCCGCCGCGCGTCCGCTGGTGCTGAGCGCGCACACCGATCATCCCGGCTTCGTCGTGACGGCGGTGCGGGGCCGGCGGATAGAGCTCGAGTTCCGGGGCGGCCTCTCGGCCGCGTACGGCCGCGGCGAGCGCCTGCGCCTCTTCGCCTCGCCCGCGCGCGAGGACGGCACGGGCGGTGGACCGGCGGCGCTCGGCCTCGCCGTGATCGACGAGGTCGCCGCCGACGAGCGCGGGCGCATCAGGTCGGCGCGCGCGACGGCCGCCGACGCCCCACCGCGCCCCGGCGATCTCGCGCTCTGGGACGTCGAGCCGGCGCGGGTGCGGGGCCGGCGCCTGGTGGCGCGCGGCTGCGACGATCTCGCCGGCTGCGCCGCGGTGCTCTCCGCCCTCGACCGCGCGGCCGCGGCGGGCGCGCCGGGGGAGCTCATCGGGCTCTTCACGCGGGCCGAGGAGGTCGGTCTGCTCGGCGCCTCGGCGGCGGCCCGCGCCCGGCTGCTCCCCGAGGACGCCGTCGTGATCGCCGTGGAGACCTCCTCGGCGTCGGGCGGCCGCGCGCGCTCGGGCGGGGGCCCGATCGTGCGGGTCGGCGACGCGATGCACCTGTTCTCCCCGGCGGTCGCGCTGTGGATGTCCGGCGTCGCCCAGGAGCTTGCGCGCGAGGACGGCGAGTTCCGCTACCAGCGCAAGCTGATGGACGGCGGCGTGACCGAGGCGACCGCCTACGATCTCTACGGCTACGAGACCGGGGCCCTCTGCGTCGCGCTCGCGAACTATCACAACGCCGGTCCCGGCGACCGGGTCGCCGCGGAGAGCGTCGACCTGCGCGATCTCGACGCGATGGCGCGGCTGATGGCGCGGCTGCTCGGCGAGCTGGCGCGCCTGCCGCGCGCCCGCCGGAGCCTGCTCGCGCGCTACGACCGCCTGGTGCGCGGGGCGGGGCCGCGGCTGCGCTCCCGGCAGGTTCGCGCCGGTCCCGGCGGGAAGGGCTCCGCGACCGGCTAGCGCCGGCGCGCAGCACGTGGGGCCGCCCGGGCGGGGGGCGGCGTCAGGCGATCGCCGCGGCCGGGATGTCGCGAAGGGCCGCCACGAGCGCCTGAAGGC
>VYDC01000192.1 GCA_009843585.1 Chloroflexota bacterium
CGGGAACGCATAGCGGTCACCCCAAATCGACTACCAGTTCGAAAGTTCGCAATACAGTCTCGCCGAGGGTACCAACCCTGTAGCTGACGAGGATCGCGTCGCCGCGCTCCGCGTCGCGAGCCGGTCGCCGGGGGCAGAATCCGTGCGGATCGAGCGCGGCACGACGGGTCTCCGCCTTCCATGACAGGGAGCGCTCGTGGAGCTATCGGTCATCGTTCCCGCCTTCAACGAGGAGGCCTACATCGGTGCCACGCTCGAGTCGATCGAAGAGGCGGCGGCGCGGCTACGAGCCTCCGCAGGAGCCGAGGTCGAGATCATCGTCGTCGACAACAACAGCTCGGACGGGACCGCGGCCGCCGCGCGCGGCATGGGCGCGAGGGTGATCGGTGAACCGGTCCAGGGCATCGCACGAGCACGCAATGCCGGAGCCCGTCAGGCCACCGGAGAGGTACTCGTCTTCGTCGACGCCGACGTGCTCGTGCCCCGCACGCTCCTAGACGCCATCCACGCCGCTATGGAGGACGGAACGTGCATCGGCGGCGCCGTTGCCGTCGAGTACCACCCCCGCCGCTCCTCCGTCCGGCTCTACCTGCACGCGTGGCGACTGCTCGGCCGCCTCACCGGGATGGCACAGGGAGCCACGCAGTTCTCGCGCCGCCGCACGTTCGACGAGCTGGGCGGCTATGACGAGAGCCTGTGGATGGGAGAGGACGTCGACTTCATCTGGACCCTCAGGCGACTGGCGCGCCGGACGGACGCCCGGGTCCGTCTGCTCAAGGAGCCACGCGTCCGTCCGTCCTGCCGCCGCTTCGACGAGTGGCCGCTGTGGCGGATCCTCGTCTGGACCAACCCGCTCGTCATTGCGTCGCTCCGCAGGTGGAAGGGCGCGTGGCGAGGCTGGTACGTCCACCCGGTGCGGTAGCAGGCAACAGCCCGTGACGCGCGACCGCCAGGAGATCGCGCGGGACGGTGCTGCGTGCTCCTTGCGGGCCCGCTTCGACCTCGGCACTGTGGCACACGATGATGACGCTCCGGTCGGTCGCCGTCGTCGCCCTCTTCTGGGCCGTGGTGCTCGGCGCGACCCGCATCCTGGTCGCACCCTCCGAGACGTGCGGCGACGCCGCCGCGCCGCACCTCCGGCGGTCGGCCGACTCCGCGGCGGCGTGGATGACGCGCGCCGCGCAACCCGACGGGAGCTACCTCTACGGCTACGACCGCGACTCGGATCGCGTCTCCCTTGACTACAACGAGGTCCGCCACGCCGGCGTGACGATGGCGCTCTACCAGGCCGCCGGACGCTTCGACGACGCGGGCGCCCTGGCGGCGGCGGACGCGGCCGTCGCCTGGATGGAGGGGCGCCTGGTGCGCGGCGAGGGCTGGGCCGCGCTCCCGACGCCCGACGGCCGCCGCGCCAAGCTCGGTTCGGTCGGCCTCGCCGTGGTGGCGCTGGCGGAGCGGCGGCTGGCCACGGGAGAGGTGCGCTACGACGCGCTGATGCGCGAGCTCGGCGCCTTCATCGCCCGCATGCAGCGGCCCGACGGGAGCTTCCACGCCATCTGGCTCATCGACGCGGGGTCGGTCGACCCGACCGCCACGTCACGCTTCTATCCCGGCGAGGCGCTGTGGGCGCTCGCGCTCCTGCACGAGGCGTTCCCGGGCGCGGGGTGGGACCGGCGCGCGCGGGCGGCGGCGCGCTACCTCATCGAACAGCGCGACGAGGACGAGATGATCCCCTTCCCGCCCCTTCCCGATCACTGGCTGGCCTACGGCCTCGCGGAGATGGCAGAGTGGGACCTGCCGGCCGACGAGGCCTTCGCGCGCGCGCTCGCCGGACGCTTCGGGCTGCTGATCCGGACGGAGGCGCAGGAGGGCGGGCTCAGGCCCGTGCTCGGCAAGCCGACGCGGATCTCGGGCGGCTCGCTGGGAGTGCTGGTCGAGGGGCTGGCCGCGCTCTGGCGTCTCTCCGTCGCCGACCCGCGGCTCTCCCACCTGACGCCGGCGATCGAGGAGCGCCTGGCCTGCGGCGCGGCGATCCTCGCGCGCCGCCAGGCGGGAGCGGACGAGGCGGCCGGGTCGGCCCGGCCGTCGCTCGTCGAGGGGGCGTGGTTCCACCACGGGGAGACGCGGATGGACGACCAGCAGCACGCGTTCTCCGCGCTCCTCTATGCGGGCGACGCGCTCCAGGGGCGCGCGCAGCGGGGACCCGATGACCTGCTCGCGGCTGCGGTCGCCGCGGACTCCGGGGCCGGGCGATGAGCGCGCTCGCGCTGCTCGCCCTCGCGATGCTCGCGGCCGTGAACCCGCCGGCGGTGATGCTCGCGGCCACCCGCAGCGAGGCGCCCGACCGCGCGCGGCGCCGGCGGCTCGCCGTGCCGGCGCTCGCGCTCGCGGTCGCCGTCGTCGGCGGCGCCGCGCTCCTCCACGACCGCTGGCTCGACCTGCTCGAGGTCTCGGCCGCGAGCTTCTCGCTGGCGGCCGGCATCGTCATGCTCGCCGCGGCCATTCCGGCGCTCCTGCGCGGCCGCACAGTGGAGGCGGGGCTCCTCGCCACCGGCGCGGGCCGCGCCTACGCCGCAGCGCTCGCCGCCCCCGTTCCCGCGAGCCCGGCCGCGCGCTCTGCGGCCGTCGCCTACGCCGAGCGCGACGGGGCCGGGGCGACGCTCGCGGCCGCGGCCATGGCGCTCGCCGCGGCCGCGGCGGCCTCCGCCCTGGCCCAGGCGCCGCTCACCGCGCGCCGCGAGCTCGCGCTCGCGCTCTCCGCGCGTGCGCTCGCGGCGCTGTTGGTCGTGCTCGGGGCGGGGCTCGCCGTCGACGGGCTGCGCGCCGTCTGATCGCGCCCGCTACCCGCCGGCGACGATGCGCTCGATATCGTCGAGATCGGAGGGGATGGCCGAGGAGAGCACCTCGTGCCCGGTCTCGGTGACGAGCACGTCGTCTTCGATGCGGACGCCGATGCCGCGGTACGCGGGGGGCACGCCCTCGTCATCCGGCCTCAGGTAGAGCCCCGGCTCGACGGTCAGCACCATGCCGGGCTCGAGCACGACCGACTCCTCGCCGACGCGGTAGGGACCGGCGTCGTGCACGTCGAGGCCGAGCCAGTGCGAGGTCGAGTGCGGGTAGTACCGGCGCACGGCCTCGCCCTCGGCTCCCGGCTCGGGCTGCTCCTCGACGAGACCGAGATCGCGCAGGCCCGCCGCGAGCGTCCGCACCGCCTCCTCGTGGACGTCGTGGAAAGGGACCCCCGGCGCCACGGCGGCGATGGCGGCGCGCTGCGCCGCGAGCACCAGCTCGTAGACCAGGCGCTGCGGTACCGAGAAATGACCCCCCGCGGGGAAGGTCCTGGTGACGTCGGCGGCGTAGTAGTCGACCTCCGCGCCGGTGTCGACCAGCAGGAGGTCCCCCTCCCCGATGCGGGCCCTGTTCGCCACGTAGTGGAGGGTGCAGGCGTTGGCGCCCGAGGCGACGATCGACGGGAAGGCGGTGCGCGGCGATCCCCGCCGGCGGTACTCCGCCTCGAGCTCCGACTGCACCTCGTACTCGTGCATGCCCGCGCGCGCGACCCGCATCGCCCGCGCGATGCCGTGCCCGGTGATGTCCACGGCCCGGCGCAGCGCCTCCACCTCGCCCGGCTCCTTGCGGAGCCTGAGCCCCGAGACGAGAGCGTCGGGGTCGAGCACGCGATCCAGCGGCCGGCCGCCTCGCACGGCCGCGGCGCGGCGGCCGGCGAGCGCGTCGAGCAGCGCCTCCTGTACGCGGCCCGCGAGGCCCTCGGCGGGGCGGAGCGAGTAGTAGAGCGTTCCCGCGTCCTCCAGCAGCCCGGGGAGCCGGTCCTCGAGCTCCTCGATCGGATGCGCGGCGTCCGCCCCGAAGACCTCGACCGCGCCCGCGACGCCCGCCCGCGGGCCCGCCCACAGCTCCTGCTCGGCGTCGCGCGGACGCACGAAGAGCGTATAGGGGCTGTCGCCGCCGGGGCGCAGCACGCAGACCGCGGAGGGCTCGTCGAAGCCGGTCAGGTAGTGGAGGGTCGAGTCCTGCCGGAAGTCGTAGTCGACGTCGCCGTTGCGCCTCAGCTCGCTCGCGCCGACGAAGACCGCGGCCGCGTCCTCCCCCAGCATCTCCATCAGCCGCTCGCGCCTGCCCGCGAACGTCATCTCACCACCTCCGCTAGGCCCCGCTGCGGTCGGCGCGACCGATCGCCGAGGCGCCGTCGACATTGCTGTAGCCGGAGACGAAGCTCTCCACCGTGCGCGCCTCCGGATCGAAGCTCTGGCGCTCCACCGTCCCGAGGTCGTTCGCGAGCACGTGCAGCGAGACCGAGGCGGCGCCGGAGGTGGTCTCGACCGCGTGGATGTCGAGATCGGGGTGGAGCAGCGGCGTCAGCTCGCCCTCGGCGACCGGCGTGGCGGAGACGCGCTCCAGCTCGGCGAAGCCGGGTCGGGAGCCGTCGTCCACGCGGCGATAGATGTGCTCCACCTGCCCGCCCTGGAGCAGGGCGACCCAGCCGTCGGTGAGGTGGTTGTGGACGCGGGTGCGCATCCGCGGCGGCACGACCATGGTGAAGAGGCAGAGATCCGGATCGCGCGAGCGGTAGAGCGCCCACGTCGCCACCTCGCCAGGGATCGGGCGCAGGAACGGCTCCTCGAGCCACCCCCGCGAGTCGAGCAGGGCATCGAGGGGTGCGCGGAGCGCGTCGAGCAGCGCGCGGCCCCGTTGCCTTCCCTCCACGATCGTGCGGAAGTCCTCGACGAAGTGGCGCAGCGCGCGATCGCGCCGCCGCGTGTAGTAGAGGCCGTCGCCCATCCTCACCCCCGCCCAACAGCGTAGCGCGAGACCGCCCAGAGACCGAGCCGGAAGCCGCGCGGCCACCCGGCGAGCGGTTGCGGGGCCCGGACGCGATCGGGTAGCGTGGACTAGTAGAACATTCATTCTTTTCGCGGGGGTCCGCGGGGGAACGGACGGCGCGCATGTCAATTACTTACGCGCATATACATGTTGACAGGTCTTGCCCCGCCGGACTACCTTGCACGCCCCGCTGTTTAATCAGCGCACCCGCGTAGGTGGTTGACCGCCTGCAGCGCGGACGACGCGGATCCCGCAGCGAGGCCCGCCAGCGACCGACACCGAAGGATGCTCCGATGCGTATTCGCCGCCACTTCACCACCGCCGGACAGGACCCCTACAGCGGCGTCGCCTTCGCCGACCGGGACTCGCGCATCGTCAACCCCGACGGCTCCGTGGTCTTCGAGGCGGCCGACGTGCACGTGCCCGCCCGGTGGTCCCAGGTCGCCACCGACATCCTGGCGCAGAAGTACTTCCGCAAGGCGGGCGTGCCGGCCTCGCTTAAGCGCATTCCCGAGGAGGGCGTCCCGGAGTGGCTGTGGCGATCCGAGCCGGCGCCCGGCGCCTCCTTCGGGGCCGAGAGCGACGCGCGCCAGGCCTTCCACCGCCTCGCGGGGACGTGGGCCTACTGGGGCTGGAAGCACGGCTACTTCGACGCCGAGGATGACGCAAGCGCCTTCTACGACGAGCTCTGCCACATGCTCGCCACACAGCGCGCGGCGCCGAACTCCCCGCAGTGGTTCAACACCGGGCTGCACTGGGCGTACGGCATCACCGGCCCGCCGCAGGGCCACCACTACGTCGAGCCGGAGTCGGGGGAGCCCGCGCTCTCCACCAGCGCGTACGAGCGCCCGCAGCCGCACGCCTGCTTCATCCAGTCCGTCGCCGACGACCTCGTCAACGAGGGCGGCATCATGGATCTCTGGACGCGCGAGGCGCGCGTCTTCAAGTACGGCTCCGGCACCGGATCCAACTTCTCGGCGATCCGCGGCGAGGACGAGCCGCTCTCCGGCGGCGGACGGTCGTCCGGGCTGATGTCGTTCCTGAAGATCGGCGACCGCGCGGCCGGCGCCATCAAGTCCGGCGGCACGACGCGGCGCGCCGCGAAGATGGTGATCGTCGACGCCGACCACCCCGACGTGGAGAGGTTCATCGACTGGAAGGTCGACGAGGAGCACAAGGTCGCGACGATGGTCGCGGGCTCGCGCGTTCTGCGACGGCACCTCTCGGCGATCCTCGACGCCGCCCTCAGCGGGGACGCCGAGCACGACGGCCCGGCGCTGGACCCGGCGACGAACCGGCCGCTCCGGCGGGCCATCCGCCGGGCGCGGCGGGACGGCGTCCCCGAGCTCTACGTCCAGCGCGTTCTGCAGCTCGCCGAGCAGGGCGAGCGGGATCTCGATCTCCGCACCTTCGACACCGACTGGCAGGGGGAGGCCTACCAGAGCGTCTCCGGGCAGAACTCCAACAACTCGGTGCGGGTCTCGGAGCACTTCCTCGCCGCCATCCGCGACGGGCGGGAGTGGGAGCTCAGGAACCGCACCGACGACGCGGTCTCCCGCACGCTCCCCGCGCGCGACCTGTGGGAGCGCATCGCCCGGGCGGCGTGGCAGAGCGCCGACCCCGGCCTTCAGTTCGACACCACGGTCAACGAGTGGCACACCTCGCCGGCCGGCGGGCGCATCAACGGCTCCAATCCCTGCTCCGAGTACATGTTCCTCGACGACACCGCGTGCAATCTCGCCTCGCTCAATCTCCTGCCGTTCCTCGACGAGGAGAGCGGCGTCTTCGACATCGAGGCCTACGAGCACGCGGCACGGCTGTGGACGATCGTCCTGGAGATCTCGGTGCTGATGGCGCAGTTCCCGAGCCGCGAGATCGCGCAGCGCTCATACGACTACCGCACCCTCGGTCTGGGCTACGCAAACATCGGCGCGCTGCTGATGGTGCAGGGCATCCCGTACGACTCCCGCGAGGCGCTCGCGTGGACGGGAGCGCTCACGGCGATCCTCACCGGCACCTCCTACGCCGCCTCGGCGGAGCTGGCGGCGGACCTCGGCCCGTTCCCCCGCTTCGCCGAGAACCGCGACGCGATGCTGCGCGTGATGCGCAACCACCGGCGCGCGGCCTACGCGGCCCCCGCCGACGAGTACGAGGGGCTCTCCGTCCTGCCGGCCCCGCTCGACGGGGATGCGTGCCCTCAGGATCTGCTCGCCGCGGCGCGGACGGCCTGGGACCGGGCGGTCGACCTCGGGGAGGCGCACGGCTACCGCAACGCGCAGGCGACGCTCATCGCCCCCACGGGCACCATCGGCCTGCTGATGGACTGCGACACGACCGGGGTCGAGCCGGACTTCGCGCTCGTGAAGTTCAAGAAGCTCGCCGGCGGCGGCTACTTCCGCATCATCAATCACGCGGTCCCGCGGGCGCTCGACCGCCTCGGCTACCGCCGCGAGCAGGTCGACGAGATCGTGGACTACTGCGCCGGCTCGGGGCGGCTCGAGGGTGCCCCCTTCATCAACCGCCACACACTGGCGCAGGCCGGGCTCACGCAGCCGGCGCTCGACCGCATCGACGAGTCGCTCCGCACGGCCTTCCACATCCGCTTCGTCTTCAACCGCTACACGCTGGGCGAGCAGCTCTGCGCGGAGGTGCTGGGCGTCTCCGAGGAGGAGTTCGACGACCCGGGCTTCGACATGCTGGCGGCGCTCGGCTTCGACGAGAGCCAGGTCGAGGCCGCGAACGACCACATCCTGGGCCGCATGACGATCGAGGGAGCGCCGCATCTGCGCGAGGAGGACTACGCGGTCTTCGACTGTGCGACCACCTGCGGCCGCTACGGCACGCGCTACATCGAGCCGATGGCGCACGTCCGGATCATGGCGGCGGCGCAGCCGTTCCTCTCCGGCGCGATCAGCAAGACGATCAACATGCCCAACTCGGCCACCGTCGACGAGGTGGAGCAGGTCTACACGGCCTCCGCCGAGTCGATGCTCAAGGCGATCGCCCTCTACCGCGACGGCTCGAAGCTCTCGCAGCCGCTCGCGGCGGCGCTGCTCGACGCCGTGGAGAGCGACGACGAGGAGACCGACGACGTGATCGCGGAGATGCTCGACGAGCTCGACGCCGCGAGCGCGCCGGACCGCGTGATCGCGGTGGCGAGCCGCCTCGCGCACCTCGCGGAGCGCAGCCTCGAGCCCGCGTCCGAGCGGGCGCTCGGACGCGGCAGCCGGGAGCTGCTCCCGTCCCGGCGCAACGGATACGCGCAGAAGGCCAAGGTCGGCGGGCACACCATCTACCTGCACACCGGCCACTTCGAGTCGCCCGATCCCGACACCGGCCGGCCGCGGCTCGGCGAGCTCTTCATCTCCATGTCCAAGGACGGGGCGGCGTTCCGCTCCCTCATGAACTGCTTCGCCATCGCCGTCTCGATCGGTCTGCAGCACGGCGTCCCGCTCTCGGCCTTCGTCGACTCGTTCGTCTTCACGAAGTTCGAGCCGAACGGCATCGTCACCGGGCATGACCGCATCCAGATGGCCACGTCGATCATCGACTACGTCTTCCGTGAGCTCGCCATCAGCTACCTCGGCCAGGACGATCTCGCGCACTTCGGGCCCATCGACCTCGACTCGGGATCGACCGCCGAGACCGAGGCGGAGCACCGGCCCCCGGCCCCCGTCGCGGTCGCGCCGGCGCCGACCGCCGAGCAGCCGGCGCTGAGCGAGGGGATCGCGGCGACGGCCGTGATCTCCCAGGATCGCGCCGGCGCGTACGTGCGCACTCCCCGGCTCTCGCTCGTCGCTGTGGCGGAGGAGACCGACGGGAACTACGAGGCGGTCGCCCGGGCGCGGCAGCAGGGCTTCGAGGGCGATCCCTGCGGCGAGTGCGGCCAGATGATGATGGTGCGCAACGGGACCTGCCTGAAGTGCATGAGCTGCGGCTCGACGAGCGGGTGCAGCTAGCCGGCCGAGCCCCGCGCGCGGACCACCGGGCCATAGCCGCGACGGAGCCCCGGAGCGCCGGGCGCCGGCGCGGCGATGGCTGCCCGGTCGGGAGCGTCGCCCACTGGCGCTTCGTCCGGCCGCTGATCCACGATGGACCCATGACCGAGCCGGTCACCGTCAACGAGTTCGTCACGATCCAGACGGAGCGCCCGCCGCGCCGCCGCGAGCTGCACGCGTGGGAGGAGCGCCGGGCGCGGCTCGCGGCATTCGAGTTCCGCGCCGACGAGGCGCTCTTCCGGCTCGCCGGCCCGCCCGACGCCTTCAGCGGACTCGAGGGCGGCGTCTTCGCCACCTCGGACGGGCGCCGCTTCCGCGTCAGCTGGGTCAAGCCGCTCCCGGACGAGGCGCGCGAGCACGAGGTGCATCGCGTCTACCGCGCGGTTGCGCTGACGCGCCGCCTCTCGTGAGCGCGCGCGCGGACCGGGCGGCGGTGGACGAGGTGCTGGCCACCCGCATCGGAGGCCAGCGGGCGCTCGTCCACGCCAAGGAGCAGCGGCGGGACGAGACGGGACGCGTGCGCCTCTTCCTCACCGGCGATCCGCGGGCGTTGCCCCACCTCGGGGGGATGCGGATCGCCACGCGCGGCGGGGAGCACTTCGAGCTGCGCGACGTGGCGCTCGTTCCGCCGCCCGCGGAGCCCGGGCGGGATCCCGGCCCCGCGCGCGCCGCGCTGGCGGTCGCATACCCGGTCGGCGGTGGGAGCGTGGCCAGCGGCGTCGGGGCGCAGCCGTGACCGCGGCCGCCGTCCACGGCTATCCCCGCATCGGTCGGGAGCGCGAGCTCAAGCGCGCAACCGAGCGCTACTGGGCCGGGAGAGCGAGCGCCGACGAGTTGCTCTCGACCGGCCGCGAGCTGCGACTCGCTGCCTGGCAGCGGATGCGGGCGGCCGGGATCGACCTCATCCCCTCCAACACGTTCTCCTTCTACGACCACGTGCTCGACGCCGCCGCGCTGGTCGGGGCGGTGCCGCCGCGCTATCGATGGGGCGGCGGGCAGGTCGACATCGACACCTACTTCGCCATGGCGCGCGGGGCGCAGCGCGACCAGCTCGACGTCACCGCCATGGAGATGACGAAGTGGTTCGACACCAACTACCACTACATCGTCCCCGAGCTCGGACCGCAGACCCGCTTCCGCCTCGCATCGCAGAAGCCGCTCGACGAGTACCGGGAGGCGCGCGGCGCCGGCATCGAGACGGTGCCGGTCCTGCTGGGCCCGCTCTCCCTTCTCGTGCTGTCGAAGTCGCCGGATGATCCCGGTTTCGACCGCCTCTCCCTGCTGCCGGGTCTGGTCGACGTCTACGCCGAGGTGCTGCGCGCGCTCGCCTCGGCAGGCGCCCGCTGGGTGCAGCTCGACGAGCCCGTCCTGGTACAGGATCGCGACCCGCGCGAGCTCGCCGCGCTCAGCGGCGCCTACGAGGCGCTCGCCGCCGCCGGCGGCGACGCGCGCCTGCTGGTGCAGACGTACTTCGGCGACGTCGACGAGGCCTTCCACACGCTGCGCGCGCTGCCGGTCGAGGCGATCGGGCTCGACTTCAGGCGGGGCCGGCGCAACGCCGAGCTGGTGCGCCGCCACGGGCTGGGGGGCAAGCATCTCGTCGCCGGCGTCGTCGACGGGCGGAACATCTGGAGAGCCGACCTGCGCGCGGCGCTCGAGGAGCTCCGCGGGCTCCGCGCGGTGGTCGGGGAGGACCGGCTCATCGTCGGCAGCTCCTGCTCCCTCCTCCACGTCCCCATCGACGCGGCTCGCGAGGGGGAGCTCCCCGGGGAGCTTGGCGCCTGGCTCGCCTTCGCCGACCAGAAGGTAGAGGAGGTCGCGACGCTGGCCCGTGCCCTGGACGACCCGGAGGGCGAGGAGGTCCGGGCGCGGCTCGCCGAGAGCGAGCGCGTCGCCGAGGCCCGGCGCGCCTCGCACCAGGCACGAGAGCCGGCCGTGCGCGATCGTCTCCAGGCCGCCACCGATGCGGCGTACCGGCGTGCGACGCCGGCCACGGAGCGACGCGCCGTCCAGCAGCGCAGGCTCGGGCTGCCCCTGCTCCCGACCACCACCATCGGGTCCTTCCCGCAGACGCCGGAGCTGCGTCGCGCGCGGCGGCAGCGCGACGCGGGCGACATCGATGACGAGGCCTACGAGGGCGTGATCGAGTCGGCCATCGAGCAGGTGATCCGGCTGCAGGAGGAGATCGGGCTGGACGTGCTCGTCCACGGCGAGCCGGAGCGGGGCGACATGGTCGAGCACTTCGGGCGGGAGCTCGACGGATTCGCGTTCACCAGGTTCGGGTGGGTGCAGTCCTACGGCTCGCGCTACGTGAAGCCGCCGGTGATCTACGGCGACGTCGCGCGGCCCGGCGAGATGACGGTGCGGTGGTCGCGCTTCGCCCAGTCCCTGACCGAGCGTCCGGTGAAGGGGATGCTGACCGGCCCCGTCACCATCCTCAACTGGTCCTTCGTCCGCGACGACCAGCCGCGGGCCGAGACCTGCCGCCAGATCGCCCTGGCGATCCGGGACGAGACGATCGCGCTGGAGGCGGCGGGGATCTCGGTGATCCAGATCGACGAGCCGGCGCTCAGGGAGGGCCTTCCCCTCCGGCGCAGCGACTGGACGGCGTACCTGGCCTGGGCGGTGGCGTGCTTCCGCCTCGCGACCTCCGGCGTCGCCGACGAGACGCAGATACACACGCACATGTGCTACGCCGAGTTCAACGACATCATCGAGGCCATCTCCGATCTCGACGCGGATGTGATCTCCATCGAGAACGCGCGCTCCGGCGCGGAGCTGCTGCGCGTCTTCTCGGAGCACGCCTACCGGAAGGGGATCGGGCCGGGCGTCTACGACATCCACTCGCCTCGCGTCCCGCCCGCCGACGAGATGGCCGAGCGCCTGCGCGAGGCGCTGGGGGCGCTGCCCGCGCCCCTGGTCTGGGTCAACCCGGACTGCGGGCTGAAGACGCGCGGCTACCCCGAGACCGAGCCGGCGCTCCGGCACATGGTGCAGGCGGCCCGCGCCGTCCGCGCCGAGCTCTCGGGGCCTCGCGCGGCGCCGGAGCCGGCCCGGCCTCCGCGCTGAGGGCGGCCGGGGGGCACGCGCCCGCCGGCGCCCCTACTGCTCGACCCAGATCCGTCTCGCCGCCTCGAGACCGAGCACGAGCTCGCGCCCGCCCAGCGCGATCGTCACCGTCCCGCGATACGGGGCCACCTCGCTCAGGAGCAGCTCCGCTCCCGGGCGGATCCCCTCCCCGTCGAAGAACCGCAGCAGCTCCTCGTCCTCCTCGTAGACGCGCTGCACCACCGCCCGGTCGCCGGCCAACAGATCCGAGAGGCGGCGACTGGAGAGCGCCGGCGCGCGCGGATGGCCGGGGACCGGGTATCCGAACGGCGAGACGGCCGGGTCGCCGAGCCTGTCGACGATGAGCGTCTCGGTGTGATCGGAGATCGCGTGCTCCATCAGGTGCGCCTCCTCGTAGGCGCGCCACCACTCCAGCCCGAGCGTCTCGACGAGCAGGCACTCGGCGAGGCGGTGCCGGCGCACCATGTTCTCGGCGCGGGCGAAGCCCGCCTTGGTGAGCGAGATGCGCTTGCGCGAGTCGACGGCGACCATCCGGTCCCGCGCCAGGCGAGAGAGCATCCCCGCCGCCGAGGCCGGCCGGATGCCCAGGCGCTCGGCGACGCGCGCCGCGATCACCTCCTCGTGCTCGTCGTGGGAGAGCCGGTAGATCGTCGTGAGCGCATCGTCGGATGCGACGTTGGTCACCTGCTTCGGCATCACGCCCCCTCGGGCCCATCGTCCCACGCGCGGCGTCGGCGCGGCAACGCACGGCGGCGGATCCCCCGCGTCCCCGCCCGGAGGGGCGCATCTGGCCGACGCGCGTTATGATCGCGCTTTCTGACCGGCCCGAGTCGACAGCCTCCGGAGGTCGAACCGTCCAAATCGAGAGCGCCCCGCCGTCTCCGCCCGACATGGACGCCGTGCTCAGCGCGCTCGTGCGCGTCGTCGAGGAGGCGGCCGGGGACGACGTCTGGGCGCTCGTGGGGGCGGCCTCGGCGAGGATGCAGGGCGCCGACGCCCCGTCGCCGAATCTCGAGTTCATCACCACCGCGACGACCTCGGGGCAGCTCGCGGAGATGCTCGACCTCGACGCGCGCTGGCTCGCCGGCCGCCGGCTCGCCGCGCAGCGCCTGCACTTCCTGCGCGACTCGGTCCCGGTCTTCGTCTTCGGCGACGCCCAGTTCCAGGGCCGCTACGACGTCCTCCGGCCGCGGGACATCCCCGCGCTCTGGGACGCCCGCGTCCGCCTCCCGTGCAGCGGCGTGACGGTCCTCGCCACCCCGCTGGAGTGGGAGCTCCTGCTCGCCGTGGTGCTGGACAACGCCGACCGGGCGGGCGAGATCGCGCGCGTCCTGCGCGGGCGCGGGTGGGACGGACGCCTGCTCACGCGGCTCACCCGCGAGGGGCACGTCCACGCCGCGACCGAGGAGGCGGTGTGGCAGCTGCTGGAGAACGGCGGTCCGAGCCTGGCGGCGGCCGCCCGCTCCGGCCCGGGGGAGCCCGCGGACGACGTCGGCGGCGAGCCGACCGACGCCGACGCCCTCTCCGACGATCCCGGCACCGATCCCGGGGACCCCGAGTAAGCCCACGACCGATGTCGCGCTCCGACCACCCGCCGCCGATGCGCGTCGGAGGCACCGCCGCGGCGGAGCTCTCGACGATCGCCCGTGCCGCGCGGGACGCCGAGGCGCTGGGCTTCGACTCGCTCTCGGTCGGCGAGACCACCCACCATCCCTTCCTCCCGCTCGCGCTCGCCGCGGAGCACACGTCTTCGATCGCGCTCGGGACGGCGGTGGCGATCGCCTTCCCGCGCTCGCCGCACATCATGGCGAACCTCGCGTGGGACCTCGCCGGCTACTCGGGCGGTCGCTTCGTGCTCGGCCTCGGGACGCAGGTGAAGAGCCACAACGAGCGCCGCTTCTCCGTGCCGTGGGCGCCGCCCGGCCCGCGGCTCGCCGACTACATCGCCTGCCTGCGCGCGATCTGGGAGTCCTGGCAGCACGGGACGCGACCGGCGTACGCGGGGGAGTTCTACCAGTACCGGCTCACGGCGCCGGCCTTCAATCCCGGGCCGATCGCCCACCCGCGCATCCCGATCCTGATCTCGGCGGTCACGCCGTTCACCGCGCGCCTGGCGGGGAGCATCGCGGACGGGGCGATCGTGCCGCAGGCCGTGAGCTTCCGCTACGCGCGCGAGGTGATCCGCCCCGCGCTGCTCGACGGCGCCGGGGCGGCAGGGCGCGACGGCCGCGGCGGCGCGCGCGAGGGCGACGCCCGGCACCTGCAGCTGCGGGGCGCCGGCTACGTCGCGACCGGGCCCGACGAGCGCACCGTCGCGACGGAGCGCGAGCGCGTCCGCGACGAGCTCGCGCGGGCCCTGGTCACCCGGGCGGCCGCGGGCGTGGTGAGGCTCCACGCCTGGGAGGCGCGGGCGGAGCGCATGCGGCGGCTCGCCGGCCGCGGGCGGTGGGACGAGCTGTCGGCCGAGGTGAGCGACGAGATGCTCGACGAGTTCTGCGTCGCCGGGACCTGGGAGGAGCTGCCGGCGGTGGCGGCCGCCCGCTGCGCGGGGGCGGTGACGCAGCTCG
>VYDC01000021.1 GCA_009843585.1 Chloroflexota bacterium
GGATCTGCCCCGCCGCCCGCCCGCTGGTCGACATTGGCTACGATGAGATGCTGGAGCTGGCGACGACGGGGGCTCGCGTGATGCATGCCCGCGCCGTCGAGGTGGGATCGCTCCACGGCGTCGACATCCGGGTGACGAGCACCTTCGACGAGCAGGCACCCGGCACGCTGATTTGCGCGGAGGCGGTGATGGAGCAGTCGAACAAGGTCCGCGGCATCGCCCACCAGGCCCGGGTCGGCCGGGTCACGGTGCGGGGCGTCCCGGACAGGCCCGGGATCGCCGCGCGACTCTTCATGCCGCTGGCGGAGGCCGGTGTCTCCGTCGACACGATCGTGCAGAACGTATCGACGGAGCAGCTCACCGACCTGACCTTCACGGTCGCCTCCGAGGATCTCGATCGGGCGCTCCGGACGGTCGAGGCGGTGCTTCCAGATCTCGGCGCCGCCGCCGTCGTCGGGGACAGCGACGTCGGCTCCGTCTCCATCGTCGGGACCGGGATGGCGTCGAGCCCCGGCTACGCCGCGGCGATGTTCCAGACGCTCTACGCCCACGGGGTCAACATCGAACTGATCTCGACCTCCGAGATCCGCATCACCTGCGTCGTCGACGCCGAGAAGGTCACAGAGGCCGTGCGCGCCCTCCACGACGCCTTCGCGCTGGACCGGGCGCAGTAGCCCCTGCGGGGCGGCCGACCTTTACAGGTGAGGACGCGGGCGGCTAGTATCGCCCTCCGGCAGATCGCACGCCCGTTCGCGCAGTCACCTACACGGATGTGCCGAACGACGGATGCGTGGGAGACCACGGAGCCGGGGCGGCCCGACTTCGGGCGGCGACCCCGGGCGGCGGCGGTCGATGCGGGGGACGGTCGGCATGTTCGCGCATCTCCACACGCACAGCGAGTACTCGCTGCTCGACGGACTCTCGCAGATCGGCGACCTCGTCGCGCGCGCGAAGGCACTGGGGCAGGAGTCGCTCGCGCTCACGGACCACGGCGCTCTCTACGGGGCGATCCAGTTCTATGAGGAGGCTCTCAGGGCCGGGGTCAAGCCGATCATCGGCCTCGAGGGCTACGTCGCCCGCGGGAGCCGCCACGACCGGTCCGCGGCCGAGCGCTCGCCCTGGCACCTCACGCTGCTGGCCCGAGACGAGGTCGGCTACCAGAACCTGCTCGCGCTCTCGACCGCGTCGCATCTCGAGGGCTTCTACTACCGCCCGCGCATCGATCGCGAGTTGCTCGAGCGGCACGCGGAGGGCCTGATCGTCCTCTCGGGCTGCCCCTCCGGGGAGCTGATGACGGCGCTCTCCGAGGGCCGCGAGCGGGACGCGCGCGAGGCGGCGTCGTGGTACCGGGAGCGCTTCCCGGGACGCTACTACGTGGA
Source organism: Chloroflexota bacterium (assembly GCA_009843585.1). GTDB lineage: Bacteria > Chloroflexota > Dehalococcoidia > UBA2979 > UBA2979 > VYDC01. The sequence continues at coordinate 1,380 of VYDC01000021.1, forward strand.
GCTTCAGGAGCACGGTCAGGAGCAGTTCAGCCGCCTGACGCCGCCTCTGGTCTCGCTCGCGCGCGAGCTCGGGCTGCCGCTCGTCGCCACCAACGACTCGCACTACACGGCTCCCGAGCAGCACCGGCTGCACGATCTGCTGCTCTGCATCGGCACCAACGCGACGATCCACGACGAGAACCGCTTCCGCCTCGACGGCGACTCCTTCTACCTGAAGTCCGAGGCGGAGATGCGGGCGCTCTTCCCGGAGCTGCCCGAGGCGGTGGACAACACGGCGCGCATCGCTGAGGAGGTGGAGCTCGAGCTCGCCTTCGGCCGCACGCTGCTTCCCGATCCGGGCGTGCCTGCGGGCGAGACGCCGGCGGCCTTCCTGCGCCGCCTCTGCCAGGAGGGCCTGCGGCGCCGCTACGGCGATCCCACTCCGGCGCAGGTCGAGCGTCTCGACTACGAGCTTCGCGTCGTCGAGGAGTGCGGCTTCGTCGAGTACATGCTGATCGTCCGCGACATCGCGGCCTTCGCGCGCGAGCGGATGATCCCGATGGGGGTGAGGGGCTCGGCCGCCGCCTCGGTCATCCTCTACTGCCTCGATGTGACCGACATCGAGCCCACGCAGTACGGCCTCGTCTTCGAGCGCTTTCTCAACCCGGAGCGGCGCGAGATGCCCGACGTCGACTTCGACTTCGCCGACGACCGGCGCGAGGAGGTGATCCGCTATACCGCGGAGCGCTTCGGGCGGGACCGGGTGGCGCAGATCATCACCTTCGGCACGCTCGGGGCGAAGGCGGCGATCCGCGACTCGGGTCGGGCGCTCGGGATGGGCTACGGGGAGGTCGATCGCATTGCGCGGCTCGTCCCCGACGTGCTGCACGTGACGATCGAGCAGGCGGTCGCCGAGGTGCCGGAGCTCTCCCTCGCGGTCGAGCAAGATCCGACGGTGGCGGAGCTCGTGGAGGCGGCGCGCGGCCTGGAGGGGGTTGCGCGGCACGCCTCCACGCATGCGGCCGGCATCGTGATCTCCCGCGACGCGCTCTCAGACGTCGTGCCCCTGCAGCGTCCGACCTCCGCGCGCGACGGCGACGAGGAGCTCCTGCCGACCACGCAGTACGCGATGGACGACGTGGCCCGCATCGGCCTGCTGAAGATGGATTACCTCGGGCTCGCGAACCTCACCATCCTGGGGCAGGCCGTGAAGCTGGTGCGCGAGTTCAACGGCGTCGACATCGACCTGCGGGCGCTCCCGGACGGCGATCCGGCCGCGGCGGCCCTGCTGGCGCAGGCGGACACGTTCGGGATCTTCCAGATGGAGTCGGCGGGAATGCGGCGGCAGGTCCGCGAGCTCCGCCCGGAGAACATCGCCGAGCTCTCAGCAATGGTCGCCCTCTACCGGCCGGGCCCGATGGACCAGATCCCCCGCTACATCGACGTCAAGCACGGTCGCGCCACGGCCTACTACCCGCACCCCGATCTCGCCGGCGTCCTCGACGAGACCTACGGCGTGATCACCTATCAGGACCAGGTGCTCGAGATCGCCCGCGTCTTCGCCGGCTACACGCTGGGACAGGCCGACGTGATGCGCAAGGCGATGGGGAAGAAGATCCCGGAGGTGATGCTGGCGGAGCGCGAACGCTTCATCGGCGGCGCGACGGAGAGGGGCTACGACGAGCGCCTAGCGGCGGAGGTCTTCGACCTAATCGAGCCGTTCGCCGGCTACGCCTTCAACAAGGCGCACGCCTTCTCCTACGGCACGATCGCCTACCAGACTGCCTATCTCAAGGCGCACTATCCCGTCGAGTTCATGGCGGCCGTCCTGATCTCGGCGGGCTCCCACCCGACCGGCGCGCAGGAGCGAATCGCCCGCGCGGTCGGCGAGAGCGCGCGCCTCGGCATCCCGGTGCTCCCGCCGGACGTCAACCGCTCCGGCTCCAACTTCACGATCGAGCCGTCGGCGGGCGAGGGATCCGCCACCGCGATCCGCTTCGGGCTCGCGCAGGTGAAGAACGTGGGGCGCGCCGCGGTGGAGACGCTCGTGGCGGAGCGAGAGGAGAACGGGCCGTTCCGTTCCCTCAAGGACTTCGCGGGCCGCATCCAGCCGCGCGAGCTGAACCGCAGGGTGCTGGAGTCGCTGGCGAAGGCGGGGGCGCTCGACGACCTCGCCGAGCGCGGCACAGTCGTGGCCGGAATCGATCGCGTGCTCTCGCTCGCGCAGCAGGAGCAGAGGCGGCGCGAGACGGGCCAGACCTCGATGTTCGATCTCTTCGGCGATCAGGTCGACGCGCCGCTCCCCGCGCTCGAGCTCGATCCCGTCGAGGTGCCGCGACGCGAGCGGCTGCAGTGGGAGAGGGAGCTTCTGGGGACCTACATCAGCGAGCATCCCTACCGCCAGGCGGCGAACGTGCTGGCGGAACACATCACGACGCAGGCCGCCGAGCTCGGGCACGACCACGCCGGCTCCGAGGTCGCCGTGGCCGGCATGGTGACCGGCGTGCGTTCACTCGCCACCCGGCAGGGCCGTCCGTTCGCCGCCGTGACCCTCGAGGATCTCTCCGGCTCGGTGGAGCTCACGCTCTGGCCGGAGGCGTACGAGCGCTACCGTGACCGGGCGGTGCCCGGCAACGTCGTTCTGGCCAAGGCGTCGGTGCGGAGCCGGGGTGATCGCCTCACGGTGGCGGTCGAGGAGCTGGCACCCTTCGACCTCGAGTCGGGTCGGCTGATCGACTTCGACGCCACGCGCTTCCGCCCCGTCGGGGGGCGCGGGGGTGACCGGAGGGCGGCCCGCCGCTCCGGCGGGAGCGCGTCGGCGCCCGCCGCCGACGGGGAAGGGACGCCCGCTCCGTCGGCCGCCGGCGCGTCGGCGGGGCCGGCCGCGGGCGGGCTGCGCGCGGTGGAGCCCGGGCGAGGTCGCATGGAGGAGAACGGAGGCGGCGGATCCGGCGCGCCGCGACTCGTCATCTCCATGGAGGAGACGCTGGATGAGGGCGCGGACCGGCGCCGGATCCGCCGCCTGGTCGCGATGCTTCGGGAGAGCGGGGGGGACCTCCCGGTCGAGCTCTCCGTACGCACGCGCTCGGGCCGCGTCGTGCGCCTGACGCTCCCCGGCGTCGCCGACGCCGAACCCCTGCTTCCTCGCATCCGTACGCTGCTCGGCGTGCTGGGCGAGGTGGCCGAGCACGGTACGACGTCGGCGGTGCCGGCCTCCGCTGCATCCGCCGCCCCCCGCGGCGGAGAGGAGCGTCTCCTCGCCGCCGCGCGCTAGCCAGGGGCGCCCACGCACGGCCGGGCCGCCCGCGGCGCGCTACACTGCGGACTCTCGCCCTTCCCAGGGCGGAGCCTGCCTCCCGCGGACGGCATGAGGCGAGATGGCGGAACAGCGAGCCGAGAGCACGTTGGCGCGGCACGCGGACGGTGCCGGGGGGACGGCGCTGCATCAGGTGATCGCCGACGTGCGCGCCGAGGTGGGTCGCGTCATCGTCGGCCAGGATCGGCTGATCGACCGGCTCCTCGTCGCCCTCCTCACGGCGAACCACGCGCTGGTCGAGGGCGTGCCGGGCCTTGCGAAGACGCTCTCGGTCTCGACCCTCGCCCGAACGCTCCAGCTCTCCTTCTCTCGCGTGCAGTTCACTCCGGATCTGCTTCCCGCCGATCTGACGGGGACCCTCGTCTTCCAGCCCCGCGACGCCGAGTTCCACATCCGGCGCGGCCCGATCTTCGCGAACGTCGTGCTCGCCGACGAGATCAACCGCGCGCCGGCGAAGGTGCAATCAGCGCTGCTCGAGGCGATGCAGGAGCGGCAGGTCTCGATCGGGGGTGAGACGCTCCCGCTGCCGGATCCCTTCATCGTCTTCGCGACGCAGAACCCGATCGAGCATGAGGGGACCTACCCGCTCCCCGAGGCGCAGCTCGATCGCTTCATGCTCGAGATCCACGTCGACTACCCGGAGCGCGAGGAGGAGCGCATGATCCTCCGGCGCGCGCTCGACGGCTCCGATCCCGACGTACGCGCGGTCTCCGACCACAACCAGATCGCGGCGCTCCGGCAGGCCGCCGCGCGCGTGGAGATCGACGAGCGGCTTCGCGAGTACGTCGTCCGGCTGATGGAGGCCACGCGCAATCCCGGACGCTACCGTCTGGGAGAGCTCGCGCCGCTGGTGGAGTACGGCGCCTCGCCGCGTGCCAGCGTCTTCCTCGCCCGTGCGGCGCAGGCCCACGCCTTCGTCCAGGGCCGCGACTACGTGCTCCCGGACGACGTCAAGTCGATGGCGCGGGATGTGCTCAGGCACCGGCTCGTCCTCTCCTACGAGGCCGAGGCACAGGCGGTCACGCAGACGGCGATCGTGGAGCGGCTGCTCGACGGCGTCGGGATTCCCTGACGGTGGCGAGCCTCCCGACGCGGTCGCCGACGGCGGCCGCGCCGACGGGCGGCCGCGCCGCCGCGGCGGGGACCTCCTCCGGGGACGCCGAGCGGGCGCCGCTCGACCCCGAGCAGCTGGCAGCCATCCGGCGCATCGCCCTGCGCGCGCGCCGCCTCGCGACACAGTTCGTCGCGGGCGACTACCGCTCCGTCTTCCGCGGGACGGGAATGGAGTTCGCCGAGGTCCGGGAGTACATCCCCGGCGACGACGTCCGCTTCATCGACTGGAACGTGACCGCGCGCCTGGGGGCGCCGTGGGTGAAGGAGTACGTCGAGGAGCGTGAGCTCGCCGTGCTCTGCGCGGTCGATCTCTCCGCCTCGCAAGAGGCCGCCTCGCCCGGGGCCGGCCGGCTGGGGACCGCGGCGGAGGTGGTCGCGCTGATGAGCTTCGCCGCGCTCTTCAACAACGACCGCGCCGGGCTCATGACCTTCACCGACCGCGTCGAGCGCTTCGTCGCCCCGGCGAAGGGGAGCCGCCACGTGCTGCGCATCGTGCGCGAGATCGTGCACCCCGCGCCGGGGGCCCTCGGCACGGACATCGGGGCCGCCTGCGAGCATCTCTCGCGCGTGCTGGCGCGCCGGTCGGTGGTGGTGCTGGTCTCCGACTTCCTCGCCGCCGGCTACGAGCGTTCGCTCGCCGCTCTCTCCCGGCGGCACGAGGTCATCGCCGTGACGCTCGTCGACGCGCTCGACCTCGCGCTCCCGAGGCTCGGCATCATCGAGGTCGAGGATGCCGAGCGCGGCGGCCGCGTACTGCTCGACACCGACGATGCGCGCGTGAGGCGCCGCTACGAGCAGGCGGCCTCGGAGCGCGCGGCGGCCCGGCGGCGCGCGCTGGTCTCCGCGGGCGTCGACGAGATCGAGCTGCGGGTCGGGGAGGCCGTCGTCGGACCGCTGGTCGCGTACTTCCGCCGCCGGGCACTGGCGCGGTGATCGTCGCCCGGGGAGCGGCCTTCCTCTGGTCGCTCGCGTGCGGCCTCGTTCTGCTCGCCGCGGCCGCTCCAGCCGCCGCGCAGGAGGCGCGCGCGGACGGGATCGCCGTCGAGGTCACGCTCGACCCGCCGGCGGCGATGCTCGGGGAGCCGGTGCGCCTCGTGATCCGGGTCGAGCACGGCGCCGACCAGGTCGTCGCCGTGGGCCGAGTGGATCAGTCCCTCGCCGTTCACCTGGTCGAGGACGTGCGGGTCTCGGAGGGAGAGGCGGCGGGAGGCCGCGCGGTGAGCGAGCACGTCTACGCCGTCGCCGCCTTCTCGCTCGGGCGTGTCGATCTCGGCGAGGCGGTGGTGCGGGCGCTGCGCGACGACGGGAGCCGCACCGAGCTTCGGGTCGCCCTCCCGTCGCTGACGATCGAGGCGACCACCGCCGAGGACGACGAGTCGCTGCGTCCCCTCAAGCCGCAGCGCGACGTCGGCGGGGCGCCCCTCCCCTGGGAGCGTGTCGAGGTGATCGCCGGGGCTCTTGTCGCCGCCGGCGCGCTTCTCGCGCTGCTTCTCGCGTGGCGGGCGCTGCGGTCGCTGCTGACCCGGCGTTCGCTCGCTCGCGCGGAGGGCGAGCGCGAGGGACGGCCGCTCGAGGAGAGCGCGCGGTCGCGCCTCGACGCGCTCGCCGGCCACGGACCCCCGGGGGAGGGCGCCGAGGTCGTGGATTACTACAGCGAGATTGCCTCGGTCGTCCGCGAGTACCTGGAGGCGAGCGGCGGATTCCGTGCAACCGCGCTCACCACGAGCGAGCTCGAGGGGCGGATGGTACGGGAGGGGATCGATCGCTGGCAGGCGCGCTTGATCGTCGGCCTCCTGGAGCGCTGCGATCGCGCCGTCTACGCGCGCCGCCATCCCGACCGTGAGTCGGCCGATCACGACCTCACGCTCGCCTACGAGATCGTCGAGCTCGGGCGCGCGCGCGCGGAGGCCGCCTCCGGTGAGGCGGGCCCGGGCGAGGGGGCGGCCGCCGGGGACTCGGGGGCCGCGCGATGATCGATCTCGCCTTCGCCGCGCCGGTGCTGCTGCTCGCGCTCCCGGCGGTGGGGGCGCTCGCGCTCTGGCGCGCGCTGCGCGGACCCCGCCGGCCGGCGCTCGCCGTCGCCGACCTCGAGCCGTGGCGCGGTGCCGGCTCGGGCGGTCGCAGCGTGCGGCTGCGCCTGCTCTGGATCGGGCCGGCGCTGCGCGTGCTCGCGGCGCTGCTGATCGTGATCGCGCTGGCGCGGCCGCGCCCGGGCCTCGCCACCGTGACGATCCCCGAGGAGGGCATCGACATCGTCGCCGCCCTCGACGTCTCGACGTCGATGGAGAACATCACGGAGCGATTCGGCCCGACCCGCCTCGAGGCGGCGCAGACGGTGCTCGAGGAGTTCTTCGCGACGCTCGACGGCGATCGGGTGGGGATGGTGATCTTCCAGTCGCGCGCGCTGGTGCTCTCTCCGCTCACCGACGACCTCGACGCGATGACGAGCCGGGTTCGCGTCGCCGGGCCGGGGCTGATCGACGACGGCACGGCAGTCGGCCTCGGTCTCGCCGAGGCGGTCGGACTGCTCCGCGAGTCGCCGGCGCGAAGCCGCGTCGTCGTGCTGCTCACCGACGGGCAGAACAACACCGGGGAGGTGACGCCGATCGAGGCGGCGCAGATGGCGGCGGCGCTCGACGTGCGCGTCTACACCGTCGCGTTCCTCGCGCTCGACGGGACATCCGCGGTCGATGAGGCGACTCTTCGCCGGATCGCCGAGCTGACCGACGCCTCGTACTACGACGCCCGGACGCAGGAGGAGCTAGCGGCCGCCTACGAGTCGATCGGGCGCCTCGAGCGCAGCCGCGTGGGGGAGCGGCGCTTCGAGTCCTTCCGTGAGTTCGGACCGTGGCTCGCCGGCGCGGCCGCACTCCTGCTCGCCGCCGATGCGTTGCTCGCAGCGAGCTGGCTCCGGAGGCAGCCGTGATCGGCCCTCTCTCCTTCGGCGCTCCGATTCTGCTGGCGGCGCTCGCGGTCACGCCCCTGGTGTGGGGGGCGCTGCGCTACGGCGAGCGGCGCCGGGCCGACGCGGATCGCGCGGTCGGCGGGCCGGCCGTGCTGCGCCGGGGTCGCTCGACCGCGCGGCGCCGGCTGCGCGGGGCGCTGCTTATCGCCGCGATCGCGGCGTCCGTCCTCGCCGCGGCGCGTCCCCAGTGGGGGGAGGAGCAGCGGCTCGTGGAGCAACGGGGCATCGACGTCGCGCTCGTCCTCGATGTCTCGCGCTCGATGACGGCGACCGACGTCGAGCCGAGCCGGGCGCACGCGGCGGCGAATGCGCTCACCGGCCTGCTCGGGGGCCTCGTCGGCGATCGCGGCGCGCTCGTGACGTTCGCCGGCAGCGCCCTCGTGCGCTCGCCTCTCACCCGAGACCTTGAGGTGCTGGCGCAGCTCGTGGAGCGAGCGCAGTCGGAGGCGGCGCTGATGCGCCCCGGGAGCAACGTCGGCGTCGCCCTGCAGCGGGCGCTCGACGCGCTCAACGTGGAGGACGCGGCCCGAACGCAGGTGATCGTGCTCGTCTCCGACGGCGAGGATCCTGCGGGCGAGCGCTTCGTCGACTTCGCCCGCGAGACCGCGGCCTCGCGCGGTGTCCGCATCTACACGGCAGTCGCCGGCGCGCCCGGGGGCGGCGCCCTGCCGGACACGGCGCGTGTCGGGAGCGGGCCGGAGATGAGCGTGCCGAACGCGGCGCTGCTCGCCGACGCCGCGCGCGGCACCGGGGGCGAACTGCGCACCCTCTCCTCGATTCCGGGGCTGGCGGTCACCTTCCGCCGGCTCGCGCAGACGCGTTTCGCCGAGGACACCGAGCGCGCCCCCGTGGAGCGCTTCCAGTGGCTAGCCGCTGCGGCGCTCGTGCTCGTGGCGGCGCGCGAGCTGGTGTCGGAGGGCCGGAGGGGCCGGGGCGGACGCGGGTTGCCGCGACTCCTCCCGGCGTCGCTGGTGGGCGCGCTGCTGGCCCTCGGCGCGGCGCTCGTCGCCTCGTGCGGCGGGAGCGAGGCGTATCGCGAGACGCGGGCCGGCAACGAGGCCTTCCGGGCGGAGCGCTACGAGGAGGCGCTCGCCCGCTACGAGGCGGCGGCGGCGGCGGCGCCGTCCGCGGAGGACCTCGCGATCCTCGCCTACGATCGGGGCAACGCGCTCGGTGGGCTGGCCCGCTCCGAGGCGGCGATGGCGGCGGCGGCCGCTGCCGCCGACGAGACGGAGGACCCTGAGCTCGCGGCGGTGGCCGCGTACGCGCGGGGAATCCACGCCGCGCGCGCCCTTCGGCTCGAGGCCGCGCGAGATGCGTTCGTGACGGCGCTCCTGCGCGATCCCGACGACGACGCTGCGCGCGCGAATCTCGAGATCGTGCTGCGCGCGCTCGGGGCGGCGACCGAGCCGGAGGAGGATCCGGCCGAAGGCGGGGATGCCGAGAGCGGCCTACCCGGACCCGAGGGCTCGTCGGCCGGCCCGGGAGGACAGCCCACCCCGGGCCCCGCGCCGGTGTCGCCGGGGGGCGCGCCGCCCGGCCCCGGCGGCGCGGGGACGCAGCCGGGCGCGGGGCCGGTGCCGGGCGGTGCCGCTGCTGCCGACGGCCTCGCTGGCCAGCAGCCGGGGCCCGCGGCGGCGCTGAGCGCCGAGGAGGCCCGTGCGGCGCTGGAGGCGGCGCTGGCCGAGCTCGAGTCGGGTGAGATGGCGCTCGAGGAGGCCCTCCGTCTGCTCGACTTGGTCCACCTCCTCAATGCGCTCGTCGATCTCGGGGGGCCGGGGCGGCCGGGGGACGTGCCGCCGCCCCGCTGAGCGAGGCCGGACGGCGCGCTCGCGATCGGCGGGCGCACGCGGACCGCTGCCGGCCCGGCGCGGGAGCGCGGGCGCCGCTCTCTACGGGGACCGGGTCCGTCGTCGACGCGGCCGCCAGCGCGTGAGCAGGCGGCGGAGGAAGCGGTTGCGGACTTGCACGTAGAGCCGGTCGAGCTCCTCCGCGTCGTCCGGCGGCTCGATATGCCCGGGCCGCCCGTAGCGCTCGCGCGAGAAGGCCGCAGCGAGCGGGGCCGTGTCGAGCGGCCGGGGCCAGAGCGCCTCCGTCCACTCTCGGGCGGTCTCGTGCGCGGTGCGCGTCGGCGCCGTCCTGGCGCCCGTCCACGCGGCGAGACGGGAGAGCTTGCCCCAGCGCCGCGTCGACGGCGGGAGGTGCCGGTAGGGCCGCTCCCAGAACGTGACCCCCGCGAGGATCAGGACGAGGCCGGCGGCCGCGAGCGCGAGGATCCAGCCGGCGACGCGCGCCACGGCGCTGCCGATCCCCCCGTCTGAGCCGAGGTCGGCGTCCGGCGGGCCCTCCGTGCCGAGGTCGACCCCGAGACTCGCGAGCAGGGCTTCGAAGTCCGCGTCCTCGTCGAAGGGCACTTCGTCGAAGAGGCCGCCGCCGCTCTCGATGAGACCGAAGGCCGCGAGCAGGTCGGAGTCGTCCCCGGGGCGGGCGATGAGCGGCCGCGACGGTGTCGGGTTGAAGTCGATCCAGCCGAGGCCGGCCATGTAGACCTCGGGCCACGCCCAGCTCTGGAGCTCGCTCAGCGTGTAGCGCCTCGTCTCCTCGTCGAGCTGGGCGTCGTCGATCACGAAGCCCACGGCGAGTCGGGCGGGGATGCCGAGCGTGCGCAGCAGGACGACCATCGCGGAGGCATGGTGGTCGAAGTAGCCGCGCTGCGCGTCGAAGAGGAAGTAGGCGGTGGCGTCGCGGAGCGGCGGCGGGGCGGGGACGCGCAGGTCGACCGGGAAGGTCGCCCGCAGGTGCTGCTCCACTAGGCGCGCCGCGACATAGGGCTGCGTTCCCGGCGCGACCAGCGTGGAGGCGTACTCGCGGACGGAATCGGGCAGGTCGTCGGGGAGCGTCAGGTAGCGCGCGGCGACCCAGGCCGGATAGTCACTCCCGGAGGCGACCAGGCGCTCGAGCTCGGCGGCGGAGACCGTGCCGACGGTGGTGTAGCCGTCGCCGGAGCGCAGCCGGCTCTCCGGCCGCAGCAAGACCGTGTCGGCGGGCGTGGCGCCGACGCGCCGGGTGGCGGGACGATCGGAGGAGAGCGGAGCCCCGGCGGTGAAGAGAACGCGGTCGCCGACGCGCTCCAGAAGCGACACCTCGATCGTCACGGGCACCCGCACCTCGAGGCGCGTTCGCGCGAGCCCGCGCTCCGCGAGCACGTCGACGGAGCCGGGCAGCGGCAGCCCGCCGGTCTCGGAGACCTGCCAGCCCTGCCCGGCGTACGTGTCGTTGGTGAGCGCGCGCAGCAGGCCCTCGCCGGTCGCCTCCACCTCCAGCAGAGGCTCCGGGGCGAGGCGCGCGCGCCCCTTCAGAGGCAGCACGTCGCCGTAGCGGTGGTGCAGCGAGTCGGGGCGCGAGCCGACGCCGACGAAGAGGCGCCCCATCCGCTCCGCCCGATCGGTGACAGGCGCGATCAGCGCCGCCCAGCGGTCGGCGACCGGGCCGATGTTGTTGGCGGTCGGGACCACCCACACGGCGACGAGCAGCACGAGGGCCGCCCAGCTCGCCGTGCGCAGCACCTCCATCGGCAGGGCGTCGGGGCGGATCGTGTCCTCGCTCCCCCAGCTCGAGAGCGCGCGCACCACGCGCAGCCGTGTGATCAGGAGGACGCTGGCGAAGAGGAAGACGGCGAAGGGAAAGGCGGGCTGCCCGGGCAGGTAGGCGATGTTGGTGAGGAGCAGCACGCCGAGCGGCAGAAGCGCCACCCAGGCGTTGCGCCAGCGCACGACGGACCAGGCGCCGAGGAAGCCGATGAGCCAGACCAGTGCCACCAGCATGGCGACGAACGGGAGCGGATCGTTGGAGATGCCGCCCTCGACGAGGATCTCGACCCAGCGCGCGAAGCGGAGCTTCATCTCGCTCCAGCGAATGGCGAGCCCGGTCGGGCCCGCCGGATCGGAGAGCCGGAGCGTGTGGAGGAGCAGCCCGGTCACGAAGAGGGCGCCGCCGGCGAGGACTGCGGGGATGGCCCCGGCGGCGCGCAGCGGCAGCTGCGACACGACCCATCCCGCCGCCAGCCCGCCGAAGCCCGCCGCCGCGAGCGAGGGCATCTCCCGCACCCAGTTGGCGTCCTCTACCGAGGAGATGACGGCCGCGAGGGCCACGACCAGGATCGCGATCGTGATCCACTCCTCGCGCGATCGCAGGAAGGAGAGCGACCCCGGCTCCGCGGCGGTCGGCTCCGAGCCGAACCCGGGCGTCGGTCCCCGGAAGAAGTCCTCGAAGGAGGCGCTCACGGCCGGCCCGCCTCCGGGCGCGCCCGCACGCCCGCGTCACCGCCTGCGGAGAGAGCGCGGACGAGGTCGTCCCTGCGCTTCACCGTGTAGGTGTAGACGCCGCCCGCCGCGAGGGTTCCGTAGACGTCGAGCGAGCTTCCCATCCCGTCGGCGTCGTCCGCGAAGGTCTCCGCCTCGAGCAGCACGGCGGCGACGGGGACGCCGCGCGCGGCGAGCGTCATCAGCGCGAGTGCCCACGACTCGTCGGTCGACGGCGTGACGACGACCACGGTGGTGTGGCGCCCGAAGCGGCGCGCCTCCTCAAGGAGCAGCGCGGAGAGCGGTGCGTCGCCGACGGCGCGCGCCATCGCCAGCGACTCGAGGATGCGGGTGTAGTGATTCTGACCGCGGTCGGGCTCCTGCACGTTCAGCGCCTCGCCGAAGGAGACGAGGCCGACGGAGCGGTTGGCGCCCAGGAAGTAGCGCGCGATCGAGGCGCAGATGGAGACGGCGGTCTCCTCCGAGGAGTCGTCGTCCTCCCCGACGTGCACCGCCTGCTCGAGGTCGAGCACGATCCAGATGTCGGAGCTCGGATCGAGTTCGAACTGCTTCACCATCAGCTCGCCCGTGCGAGCGGTCGCCGGCCAGTGGATGCGGTTGTAGGAGTCGCCCGGCGCGTACTCGCGCACGCCGGCGACGGTCGGGGTCACGTTGTGCGTGCGCTGGCGGAAGCGGCCCTCGCCCGGGAGGTTGGCGGGCGGGATGTAGAAGTTGGGGAGTTCGGGTGCGCTCGGGTAGACGAGCACCGTGTCCCGGCGGCCGAAGCTTCGCGTGAGGCGGAAGAGGCCGAGCGGGTCGATGGCGGTGACGGTGACCGGCCCGAGCTCGTAGACGCCGCGGCGCCGCGTCGGCGTCGAGTAGTGCCACGCCTTCAGCTCGCGCGGCCCCAGCGTGAGCACGCGCCGGGTGAGGTGACCCGGGATCGAGCAGGGGTCCTCCACCTCGAGCCAGACCTTCGGCCAGAAGGTCAGGGACCGCAGCTCGAGGCGCCCGGTCAGGGGCTGCCCCTGGTTCACGCGCTGCGTGCGGCGCATTACCTCGACGTCGAGCGACTCGCCCATCGAGCGGGTCCAGAGGTAGAGCAGGGGCAGGGCGATCGCCACCACGTAGGCGACGCGGAAGAGCAGCCAGAAGCCGGTGGCGAATCCGATGATGAAGGCGGCGGCGGCAACGAGGGCGGCGGCGCCGACCGGAAGCAGCCGGACCTCGAGTCTGCCGGGGCCACCCCCCGGCTGCACCGGTCTAGGCTCCGCCGCGGGCGCGCACGCCGGGGACGGAGACCCGTTCCAGCGACTCCTCGATGATCTGCCGGGCCTCGACCTCGCGGACCCGCGCCGACGGCGAGACGATGACGCGGTGAGCAAGCGTGGGC
>VYDC01000281.1 GCA_009843585.1 Chloroflexota bacterium
CGGCTCGTTCTGCTCGACCAGCACCTCGCCGGTCTCCGGGTGCGCCACCGGAGATGCGGCACAGCGACCGGTGATGCGCTCCTCGTGCGAGGCGAGCAGACCCTGCTCCGCGCGCTCGCGGAGCCAGATGCCGGGGACGGGATCACCCTCGGCGACGCAGTCCTCGACCGAGATGATCAGGTCCTGCGCGACGTCGATCATGCGTCGGGTCAGGTAGCCCGAGTCGGCGGTGCGAAGCGCCGTGTCGGCGAGCCCCTTGCGGGCACCGTGGGTGGAGATGAAGTACTCCAGCACGGTAAGCCCCTCCTTGAAGGAGGAGCGGATCGGCAGCTCGATGATCCGCCCCGACGGATCGGACATGAGCCCACGGAAGCCGGCCATCTGGCGGATCTGCGCGATGTTCCCCTTCGCACCCGAGTTGGACATCATCGCGAGCGGACCCTCTGGGTCGAGGGAGTCCGTGAGGAGCTTCTGCATCTCGACGGTGGTCTCCGTCCAGACGCTGATCGCCGCGGCGCGCTTCTCGCCCGCGGTCACGAGCCCCATCTGGAACTGCTCCTCGATGGCGTCGATGCTCCGGTCGGACTCTCCCATCAGCCGCGCCTTGTCGCGCGGCACGGAGATGTCGGAGCTCGAGATCGTCAGGCCCGACTGCGTGGCGTAGCGGAAACCGATGTTCTTGATCGCGTCGACCACATCCGCGGTGACCTCGGGGCCCCGCTCCAGGTAGACGCGCGAGACCAGCTCCCTGAGCGCCTTCTTGTCCATCGTCCTGTTCTGGAAGCCCATCCCCGCCGGCACGACCTCGTTGAAGAGGACGCGACCGACGGTCGTCTCCACGAGCTCGCCGTCGGCGAGCCGCACGCGAATGCGATCGTGGATGCCGGCCTGCTGGAGGGCGTAGGCGAGGCGGACCTCGTTGGCGTCGGCGTACGCCTTCGGCGCACCCGCATCAGCGACGCCGGGGGCGGGCGCCTCGAGGGCGAACGTCATGTAATAGCAGCCCAAGACCATGTCCAGCGTGGGCGCCACGACGGGCTCCCCGTCGGAGGGCGAGAGCAGGTTCTTGGTCGAGAGCATGACCTGCCGCGCCTCCGCGACCGCCTCGTAGGAGAGCGGCACGTGCACGGCCATCTGGTCGCCGTCGAAGTCGGCGTTGTACGCGAAGCAGACCAGCGGATGCAGCTGGATCGCGGAACCCTCCACCAGCGTCGGCTCGAAGGCCTGGATGCCCAGGCGGTGCAGCGTCGGTGCGCGGTTCAGGAGGACGGGGCGCTCGCGGATCACCTCCTCGAGCACGTCCCAGACCTCGGGCTGCGCGCGCTCGACGATCCGCTTCGCGCTCTTGATGTTGTGCGCGAGACCCGAGCGCACGAGCGCGTGCATGACGAAGGGCTTGAAAAGCTCGAGGGCCATCTTCTTCGGCAGGCCGCACTCGTGCAGCTTGAGTGTGGGGCCGACGATGATCACCGAGCGGCCCGAGTAGTCAACCCGCTTGCCGAGGAGGTTCTGCCGGAATCGGCCCTGCTTACCCTTGAGCAGGTCCGAGAGCGACTTGAGCTTGTGGTTCCCCGACCCGGAGACGGCGCGCCCCCGCCGGCCGTTGTCGATCAGCGAGTCGACTGCCTCCTGCAGCATCCGCTTCTCGTTGCGGATGATGATCTCCGGCGCCCCGAGCTTGAGCAGCCGCTTCAGGCGGTTGTTGCGGTTGATGACGCGGCGGTAGAGATCGTTGAGATCACTCGTTGCGAAGCGGCCGCCGTCGAGCTGGACCATCGGGCGCAGATCGGGCGGAAGCACCGGAAGCTCCTGCACCACCATCCACTCCGGCCGGTTGCCGGACTTGCGCAGCGACTCGACGATGCGGAGCCGCTTGGTCGCCTTCTTCTGGCGCTGCCCCCCCGTGCTGCCGATCTCATCCTGGAGCTTCTCGCGCAGTGCCTCGAGGTCGATGCGCTCGAGGATGGCGAGGATCGCCTCGGCCCCCATCGCCGCCTTGAAGACCAGGCCGAACCGCTCCTCGACGTCGCGAAACTCCGACTCGGAGAGCACGGTGAGGGCGTCGGCCTCGACCGGATCGCGGAGCTTCTCGAGCCACTTCGCCAGCGGCTCGTATTCCTTGCGGACCGCCTCGCGGACCTCCGCCACCTGCGCGCGAAGGGGCTCGAGCTCGGTGAAGGCGGCCTCCCGCCTGTGCTGCCCCTCGGCCTCAGCGCGAAGCTGCAGGTCGGCCTTGCGGGAGGCGATCTGTTCCTCCACGCCTCCGACGGCGCGCTCCGCCGCCTCCGTCAGCGCGGTCAGCGTCTTCGGCCCGATCGCGGTCCCGCGGGTGCCCAGCGTCTCGCCGCGGAAGGCGAGCTTGGCGCGGAGCTTCTCGCCCTCGCGGGAGCGGAGGTCGCTCTCCAGCTCGCGCGCCTCGGACATGACCTCGTCGACCAGCCGGGCGAGCTCCTCATCGGTGAGCGCGAGCTCCGACTCGAGCTGCGCCGCGACCTCGGAGAGTTCCTGCTCGAGCGCCTGCTCCCGCACGGCGATGCGGCCCGCCGCCTCGCCCTCTCGGCGCGTCACCTCGTCGTCCATCTCGAGCTGCAGCAGTTCGAGAGCGTGGCCGCGCGCCTCGTCGTTCACCTCAGTGATGACGTAGTGCGAGAAGTAGAGCACGCGCTCGAGCGTGCGCGGCGGCACGTCGAGCAGCAGCCCGAGGCGGCTCGGCACCCCCTTGGAGAACCAGATATGGGCCACCGGCGCGGCGAGGCTGATGTGGCCCATCCGCTCGCGCCGGACCTTGGAGCGCGCCACCTCGACCCCGCACTTGTCGCAGACGATCCCCTTGTAGCGCGCGCGCTTGTACTTCCCGCAGTGGCACTCGAAGTCCTTGGTCGGACCGAAGATCTTCTCGCAGAAGAGCCCGTCCTTCTCCGGCTTGAGCGTGCGGTAGTTGATGGTCTCCGGCTTGGTGACCTCGCCGTAGGACCACGAGCGGATCTGGCCGCTCGAGGCGAGCGAGAGGCAGATCGCGTTGAAGTCGTTGACCTCGAGCATTAGTCCCCGTCCTCCGACTCACGGCCCGAGAGATTGATGCCGAGCCTCGGAATGGCCTCGATGTACTCCTCCGTGAAGGCGACCTCCTCTTCCTCCTCGTTCAGGATCTCGACGGAGAGGCCCAGCGACTGCAGCTCCTTGACGAGCACCTTGAACGACTCCGGCACGCCGGGCTCCATCGTGTTCTCGCCCTTCACGATCGCCTCGTAGGTCTTCACGCGACCCAGCACGTCGTCGGACTTCACCGTCAGCATCTCCTGCAGCACGTGCGCGGCGCCGTAGGCCTCCAGCGCCCACACCTCCATCTCCCCGAAGCGCTGGCCGCCGAACTGGGCCTTGCCGCCGAGGGGCTGCTGCGTGATCAGCGAGTAGGGGCCCGTCGAGCGGGCGTGAATCTTGTCGTCGACCAGGTGGATGAGCTTCATCATGTAGATGTATCCGACCGTGACCGGCTGATCGAAGGGCTGGCCGCTGCGCCCGTCGTAGAGGCGCTGCTTGCCGAGCACGGGCGGCGGCGTCCCGGTCCGCTCGAAGACGAGGCGAAGGCGCTCCTCGCGCTCCTCGTCGCCGAGGGCGCGGACGTCCCGCTCCCCCATCTGCTCCAGCCATAGGACCTGGCAGGCGCGCGTCGCGGCTCCCACCGACTCCGGGTCCATCACCTCGGCCGCGTCGAAGCCCCCCTCCTCGAGGTAGCCGGCGACGCGTGTGCGGACCACGTGTTCTCCGAGCGGGTCGACGGCGCGTGTGCCGGCGGTCGGGTCGATCGCGCCGGCCTGCACCGCGAGCCACGCCGTGGCGAGCTCGTCCTGGATCTGCTCGTCAGTCGCCCCGTCGAAGACGGGCGTGAGCGCCCGGTAACCGAGCGTGTCGGCGGCCCAGCCCAGGTGTGTCTCCAGGATCTGGCCGATGTTCATGCGCGAGGGGACGCCGATGGGGTTGAGGATGATCTCGACCGGACGCCCGTCCGCCAGGTACGGCATATCCTCGAGCGGCACGATGTTGGAGACGACGCCCTTGTTGCCGTGGCGGCCGGCCATCTTGTCGCCCTCGGTGATCTTCCGCTTGTGGGCGACGGCGACGCGCACCAGCATGTTGACGTCGGCGGGAAGCTCGTCGTTCTCCTCGCGCCGGAAGACCCGGACGTCGATCACCCGTCCGCGCTCGCCGTGCGGGACGCGCAGCGAGGTGTCCTTCACCTCGCGTGCCTTCTCTCCGAAGATCGCTCGCAGGAGCTTCTCCTCGGGGGTGAGCTCGGTCTCGCCCTTCGGCGTGATCTTGCCGACCAAGATGTCGGACTCGCTCACCTCCGCGCCGACGTGCACGATGCCCCCCTCGTCGAGGTGGCGCAGGGCCTCGTCCCCGACGCTGGGGATGTCGCGGGTGATCTCCTCGGCACCCAGCTTCGTGTCCCGGGCCTCCACCTCGTACTTCTCGATGTGGATGGAGGTGAACTTGTCCTCACGCAGCACCGACTCGGAGAGGATGATCGCGTCCTCGAAGTTGTACCCCTCCCATGACATGAAGGAGACGAGCACCGACTGCCCGAGGGCCAGCTCCCCCTCCTGGGTGCAGGAGGAATCGGCGAGCACCTGACCCCGGCGCACCCTCTCGCCGGCTTCGACGATCGGACGCTGGTTGATGCAGGTCCCCTGGTTGGAGCGCACGAACTTCATCAGCGGGTAGCGCTCCTCGCGCCCGGAGCGATAGCGGACCGTGATGAAGTTCGCCGAGGCGGCGAGCACCTCGCCGCTCTCCTCGGCCACCAGCACCTGTCCGGAGTCGCGCGCGGCCTGCGCCTCCATCCCCGTGCCGACCAGGGGCAGCTGCGGCCGGAGCAGCGGCACCGCCTGCCGCTGCATGTTGGCACCCATCAGCGCACGGTTCGCGTCGTCGTGCTCGAGGAAGGGGATGAGCGCCGCCGCGACGGAGACGAGCTGCTTGGGCGAGACGTCGATCAGGTCGACCTCCGAGGGCGGCAGTAGCTCGAGATCGGGACCGTGCCGGACCTCGACGCGCTCGTCGACGATGTTGCCGTGCTCGTCGATACGCGTGTTCGCCTGCGCGACGCGGTGCTCCTCCTCCTCGTGCGCGTCCAGAAAGAGCGACTCGGTCGAGGCGAAGGGCGCGACGGCGATCTCCTCGTCGGTGGCGGCTGCGATCGCCTTCGCCAGCTCGGCGTCGACCACGGCGCCGGTCTCGCCGACTGCCTTACCGTCCCGGCCCGTCACCGGCTCGCGCAGGATCCGCCCGACGAGCTCCGGGCTCCGGGGGGAGAGCGTCCTGCGAACCGCGCGGTAGGGGGTCTCGATGAAACCGAAGTCATTCACCACGCCGTAGGTCGCGAGGTTGCCGATGAGGCCGATGTTCGGGCCCTCGGGCGTCTCGATCGGGCAGATGCGCCCGTAGTGGCTGTGGTGAACGTCGCGCACATCGAAACCGGCGCGATCGCGCGAGAGCCCGCCCGGCCCGAGCGCCGACAGTCGCCGCTTGTGCCCGAGTTCGGCGAGGGGGTTGACCTGGTCCATGAACTGGGAGAGCTGCGAGCCGCCGAAGAACTCCTTCAGCGCGGCGACCACCGGCCGGATGTTCACCAGGGCCGACGGCGTCGCCTCCTCCGGATCGGTGATCGTCATCCGCTCGCGGACCACCCGCTCCATGCGCAGGAGGCCGACGCGGAACTGGTTCCGGATCAGCTCCCCGACCGCGCGCACCCGGCGGTTGCCGAGGTGGTCGATGTCGTCGGGGATCCCGCGGCCGTTGTTGATCTCAAAGATCCGCCGCACGATCGCGATCAGGTCCTCGCGCCTCAGCGTCCGCGTCGTCGGCACGTCGACCAGACCGAGCCGCTTGTTCATCTTGTAGCGGCCCACGCGACCCAGGTCGTACCGGCGATCGTTGAAGAAGAGCGAGTCGAGCAGGCTCCGCGCGTTCTCGGCCGTCGGCGGATCGCCGGGGCGCATGCGCCGGTAGAACTCCTCGAGCGCCTCGCGCCGGTTCTGGGAGGGGTCCTTCGCGAGCGTCGCCTCCAGGTAGGAGTGATCGGCGTCGCGGTCGACATCCTCCAGCAAGGCGCGCACGCGCTCGTCCGTGCCGAGTTCCTCCTCGGGGAGTCCCTCCTCGTCATCGATCGCCCGCAGCAGGACCGTGATCGGGATGCGCCGCTTGCGGTCGACCTTGACCGACACCAGATCCTTGGGCGACGTCTCGAACTCAAGCCACGCGCCGCGGTTCGGGATCAGCTTCGCGGCCGTGAGCCGCCGCCCGGAGACGGGGTCGACCACCCCGGTGAAGTAGACGCCGGGCGAGCGGACCAGCTGCGACACGACGACGCGCTCGGCGCCGTTGATGATGAAGGTCCCGTGCTCGGTCATGAGCGGGAGGTCCCCCATGAAGAGTTCCTGCTCCTTGACCTCGCCCGTCTCCTTCACCAGCAGCTCCACGCGCACCCGGAGCGGCGCCGCGTACGTGGCGTCGCGCGCGCGGCACTCGCGCTCGCTGTGCTTCGGATCCTCCAGCCTGTAGTCGCCGAAGCGGAGCTCCATGCGGTGTCCCGTGAAGTCGGCGATCGGCGAGATCTCGTCCAGCAGCTCGCGGAGGCCCTCCCTCAGGAAGAGCTCGTAGGAGCGCCGCGGCATCTGAATCAGGTGGGGCATCTCGAGCACGTGCTCGGCGCGTCCGAAGTCCTTGATCACGCTCGGAACCGGCTGCGCAGAGCTGTGGGCGGTCGTCAAGAGTGACCCCTCTCCTGGGTATGAGGCTGCGGGATGCCGTCCTGCCACTCCCGCCACGGCGCCGAACGGCCCGCGCGGAGGACGGCGCGGACGGCACTCTGCGCTTGCGGCGAGCTCAGATCGCGGGATTGCCTCTCAGGGTCGCGCGCGCAGCCACGGACGCTTGCGGACACACCGGCCAACCGGACCGTCACACACGAAACTCGCGCCACCGCGCGCGGTGGCGCGAGCGTATACGGGTGGGCAACAGCAAGCAGATCGGCGGCGCACAACGCCCACGGATTGTAGCGGCCGGAGCACCGAAACTCAAGCCGACACGGCCCGATCCGGGACCGCGGCGAGCCCGGGCGCCGTGCTAGGGTGAGCACCGCGGGAGAGCCGCGCCAGGACGTACCCCCGGGAGGTGAGGGTGAGCGGATTCGCAAGCGCAGAGGTCGAGGCGGGGTGGAGCAGCATCTCCCGGCGGATCGACGCCCTCGTCGACCTCGTGGCGGGCCGTGACGCCGACGACCTGAACTGGCGGCCGCCAGCGCCGGCGGCGAACAGCCTCTACGTCCTCGCCACGCACACCATCGCCAACGCGCGCCAGGGGCTTCTCGCCGTGCTCTGCGGCCACGGCGACGACCGGGATCGCGAGGCCGAGTTCCGCGCCGCCGGCGACTCGGGCGAGCCGCTCGAGCGTCGCTGGCAGGCGCTGCGCTCCGAGATGAGCGGCTGCCTCGCGACGCTCCCGGCCACGCGCCTCGACGAGAGGCTCGTCCACCCGCGCCAGGGCGAGCTCACCGGTCGCGAGACGCTGCTGCTGGTGGCGACGCACGCGGCCGAGCACCTCGGCCAGGCGGAGCTGACCCGCGATCTCCTGGCCGCGAGTCGCGGCGGGGACCCGGGCTAGGGCGTGCCCGGTCCCGACGGCGCGGGGACGCCGGACAGGGGGCGCCTCGCCGCCTCCTCCCAGATCGCCCACGCCTCCTTCGGCGCATCCGCCGCGTCGCGCAGCCCGGTGCTCGCAAGCAGGTCGGTCGGGCGGGCGACCTCGTAGCGCGGGTCTCGCCCGAGATACCACACGACGAGCTCCGCCGAGAGCGCCTCCGCATCGCCGAGCAGTCGCGACAGGAAGCGCCGCTGCTCCGCCTCGGTCGATGAGTTCACGCCGTCGCGCCCCGGCGTCGACGCGAAGCCCGCCGGGAGGAAGGCGATCGGGGCCTCGATGCGACCCGCGGCCCGCGCGTAGTAGTCCGGGGGAACCTTGCGGGCCACCGAGTAGGCGAAGGAGGGGAAGCTCGACAGCGCGAGCAGGTCAAGGCGGCCGCGGAAGTCCTCCAGGAGCTCCCAGCGCGCCACGTGCGGCGGGAGCCACGGGACGACGCCCAAGAGCTCCTCGTACTGAAAGGTGACGAAGACCCTCGTCTCCGGGCTGACCGCCTTCACCGCACGGTAGGCCTCGCGGTAGACGGCCGTGAACTGGCGGTACGCCGTCGGATCTCGCTCGAACGTCGAGTTGATCTCGCTCGCGAGCGAGAGGTAGGCCGGGCGCTGGTGGGCCGCGACGTAGCGCGCCTCCTCCACAAAGGCCCGGCGGAGAGCAGGATTGGAGAGGTCGCGTCCCTCGTAGCCCGCGGGGAGGGAGGCGAGCCGACCGCGGTCCGCGGGATCGAACGGGTCGAGCGCCACCACGAGCGCGAGCCCGCGCGCCGCCGCCGCCTCCCTCTCCGAGACCGTGCGCGCGACCAGCTCCCCATCGTCCTCCGCCCCGGGCAGAAACGACGCCCACCGGGGGGCGCGCGGCACGGCGATCACCTCGCCGTAGCGGGCGGCCAGGTCGAAGGCGGAGGCGTAGGACTCGTCGGTCAGCTCCGCCGGCGTGGCCGTGAAGCCGAGCAGGAAGGAGCGGGGCGCTCCCTCCTGCGGGCGCGGCGGCGGCGCCACGGGGGAGGCGGTGGGCACCGGGACGGGTGGCGGATCGGCGCAGGCCGCCGCCAGCACGGCCATCGACAGGAGTAACGCCGGCCATCGCGACCACGGCGCCGGCCAAGCGAGAAAGAGAGCGCTGCGGACCCGCCGCCAGCTCGCCACGGGGTGATTCTCGCGGGCGCGGCCCTCGACGGCAACGCGGGCCTGCCGGGAGTGGCGCCGCCCGCGCCGCCGGGCCGCAACGGCCGCCGTGTAGACTGAGGACATGGACCACCGCTTCGAGGTCGACCTGTCCGGGCTGAGGCGATCGCTTCGCACGGCCGATCACATTTTGCTGCGCTTCGAACCCTTCCCGCAGCGACTCCTGATCGATTTCCGCGAGAGCGAGGAGCGGGGCCCCGGCGCCTGCGTCCTGCCGCCGGCGCGCACCCTGGCCGAGCGCCTCGCCTCGGTCGAGAGGGCACGTCCCGGCCTGCCGCCGCTGCGCCGGCTGCGCGTCGTCGTGTGGCCGTTCCGCGTGCGCTCGCTCGAGCGACTCGGAGTGAATGACCTCGTGCGCGAGCGGTTCGCCGCGCTCGATGCCCTCGAGGCGATCGGCGAGCTCAGCGAGGCGCAAGAGGAGCTCGTGAGGATCGAACGCGAGGAGCTGCGCCGCGCCATCACCGGCGACGGCTACCGCACGCTCTGGACCCGGGCAGATCAGCGCCTCCCGTGAGCGGCGCTCTCTAGGTGGAGCGCTCCCGCTTCCGGCGGCTTGTTCAGCGCGCGCTGCAGTCACTCCCGGCCGAGATCAGCGACCGGATGGTCAACGTCGAGATCGTGATCCGCCGCGAGCCCTCCGCCGCCGAGCTCCGCGAGGCCGGCCTTCCCCCGGACGCCGACCTCTTCGGACTCTACGTCGGCACGCCCCATCCCGAGCGCGGCGACTACCAGCTCACGCTCCCGGACCGGATCGTGATCTACCAGGGGCCGCTCGAGCGCGCCGTCGACCCCCGCGACATCCCGCGGGAGGTGGCGGCCACCGTCGTCCACGAGATCGGTCACCACTTCGGGATCGACGACGAGCGCCTCGACGAGCTGGGGATCGGCTGACGGCACGGCGCGAACGATCGGTGCCCTCAGGCGCCGCCCGAGGCGAGGTAGCGGGTCAGGAGCCGCTCGGCCGCAAGCGCCACCAGCGGCTCCGCGCGACGCATCGCCTCCTCGTCCGACCGCCCCGCGCCGGCCGCCTCCGCGTCGAGCACCCCCGGCGGCCACGACGTGAGCTCGCCGCACACCGCGAGGCACGGCCGACCGGCCGAGGCGGCGAGGGCGGCGGCGTAGCTCGTCGCCTTCCCGAAGGCGCTCTGCTCGTCGAGACGCCCCTCGCCCGTGATGATCAGGTCGGACCGGCGCGCGGCCGATGCGAGGCCGACCGCCTCCCCGACCAGCGCGGCCCCGCCCTCGACGCGCGCCTCGGCGCCGCCCGCGGCGGCGGCCGCCAGAAGCCCCAGCGGCAGGCCTCCGCCCGCTCCCGCTCCCGCCACGCCGGCCGCGTCGACGCCCAGATCCTCGCGGCAGCGAGCTGCCCAACGTGCGAGGCCGACCTCGAGCCGCGCGGCGAGGGCCGCGTCGACGCCCTTCTGCGGACCGTAGGTGGCCGTCGCCCCCTCGGGGCCGAGCAGTGGGTTCTGGACGTCGACGGCGATGCGCAGGACGGCGCCGCGGAACGCGCCGGGAGGGCCGGGGCCCCCCGCGCGCTCGATCCGCGCCAGATCGCCGAGCGCCCCGCCTCCCTCGGCGAGCGGCGCGCCACGGGCGTCGCGTAGCATCAGGCCGAGCGCGCGAGCGGCGCCCGAGCCCCCGTCGTTCGTGGCCGTGCCGCCGACCCCGATGACGACCTCTCGCGCCCCGGCGTCGAAGGCGCGGGCCAGCAGCTCCCCGACGCCACGCGTCGTGGCACGCGCCGGATCCCGGCGCCCGGCCGGAAGCCG
This sequence comes from Chloroflexota bacterium, assembly GCA_009843585.1. Lineage (GTDB taxonomy): Bacteria > Chloroflexota > Dehalococcoidia > UBA2979 > UBA2979 > VYDC01. The sequence goes on from VYDC01000281.1 coordinate 10,658, forward strand.
CGCGAGGCCGCACGCCTCGGCCGACTCGACCACGGCGATCGGCGTCCCTTCGGGTCGGGGCAGCAGCGCCAGCCGTGCGGAGACGGGCTCCCCGAGCGGCCCGGTCACCGCGACGCGGCGCACCCTCGCGGCCGGCGCCGCGGCGAGGAGATCGAGCGTGCCCGGACCTCCGTCAGCGATCGGCCGCTCGACGACGCAGCCCGCCACGCCCGATCGCGCGATGGCGCGCCGCGCGCCGCGAGCTATCGCCGACGCCGCCTGCTGCGCCGTGAGCGAGCCCTTGAACTCCTGCGGGCAGACAAGCACCCGCACCGCGGGCGCCTCAGGTCCCCCAGCCGAAGGCGAGACGCAGCACGGCCGAGATGACGATCGCCGCGACGTAGGCGTAGGCGACCACGCGGGCGCGCTGGCCCAGCCGCCGCATCTGCGCCGGGCGCAGGATCATCAGCGCCACCAGCACCAGGGCGCTTCCGATCAGGAGCAGTCGCAGGAGACTTCCCATGGCGCGATCGTAGCCCCAGCCGGCGCTTGACGCCCGCCCGGCCGCCTGCGACGATGGCGCGGAACAGAACGTCTGTTCTGACTGAGGGGCAGCGATGCGGGCCCAGCCGACTCCCATCGGGCCGGACGCGCACGGCGACGGACCGCCGCGGCGGCGGCGTCGCCCCTTCGAGGTGCGCGGCCCGCACTGCCCGCGCTGCGGCGGCCCCCTGGTCTCCGGCGAGGGAGCGCGCCTCTGCGCGATCTGCGGCCACCGCGCGTCGGGCCCCTCCCCCTACCCGCAGCCCGGCGACCGTCCCGCGGCGTAGCGCCGGGCGCGGCGCCGCGCTACGGCGGAGCCTCCCCGGGCGGATCGAGGCCCATGAGCCGCGGGAGCTCGGCGAGGGAGCTCAGCACGGCGTCGGGCACGAGGCCGCCCTGCTCGGCATGCCACCCCCCAGGGCGGCGCAGCCAGATGGCGGCCAGCTCGGCGGCGTGCGCGGCAGCCACGTCGTGGGACGGGTTGTCGCCGACGTAGGCCGCCGCACGGCCGGCCGCGCCGAGCTGCTCGAGCGCGTAGGCGAGGATCGCGGGGTCGGGCTTGCGGAGGTCGACCTCCTCCGAGATCACGACGACCGGGAAGAAGCGCCCGAGGCCGAAGCGCTCGATCTTCGGGCGCTGGTCGGCCGAGAGCCCGTTCGAGACGAGGCCGAGGCGGCAGCGCCCCTGCAGACGTTCGAGCGCGGGGATCGCGTCCGGGAAGGGCCGGAGGTAGAGCGGCCACGTCGCCCGGTAGCGCGACCAGGCAGCGTCGGCCTGCTCCGCCGTGCCGCCGAGCTCTGAGAGCAGGCGGCGAAAGGCCAGCCGGGTCCACTGATGACTCCACTCGGCGTCGCCGGCGCGCCGCTGCTCCTCCGCCGTGTAGCGGCGCAGCCGCTCGTGGAGCTCCGCGACCGGGCCCCTGGCGCCACCGGCCGGGAGGCGGGCGGCGAGCGGGGCGAAGGTCCGCGCGAAACCGGATCGCCACGCGCTCCGCGTATCCACCAAGGTGTCGTCTAGATCGACGAGAAGCGTCTCGACGGCGTGGAACGGTGGGCGCGCGGTCACAGGCGCCGCGCCAGCGCGCTAGCGATCCGCGTCCCCGCCCCCGTCACCCTCGTCGTCGTCCTCATCCTCGTCGTCCTCGTCGCCCTCGTCGGAGAAGATCCCGAGCTGCTCGCCGCGCCAGACGGTGACGATGAGGTCCTCCCGGTAGGGGTCGGCGGTCGAGACGATCCGCTCGTCGATGGCGCCGATCAGCTCCTGCACGCCCTCGTCATCGACGGAGCTGTGGACCGAGAGCGTCGCGTAGGTCGCCGACGAGGTGAAGTGGACGTCGACCCGGCCCAGTGAGTGCTCGGCGTCCTCGACGATCCACGACTCGGAATGCGGCGTTCGCGCCTCTCGCTCGAAGCGAATGTCCATCTGACGCGCCCTCCGTCGCGTGCGCCGCCCGCTTGCGGCCGGCGCGCTCCCCCGTTTTCTCCGTCGCTCCGACGGCCCCGACTACGGCCGCGTCTGGCCGTGGCCGAGGATCACCCACTTGTACGACGTGAGCTCGCGCAGCCCCATCGGGCCTCGCGCGTGCAGCTTCTGCGTGGAGATTCCGAACTCGGTACCGAGCCCGTACTCGCCGCCGTCGGCGAATCCCGTCGAGACGTTGACGAAGACGGAGGCGGCGTCGACCTCGCGCTGGAAGCGCTGCGCCGCCGTGTAGGAGTCGGTGGCGATCGCCTCGGAGTGCCCGCTCCCGTGCTCGGCGATGTGCGACAGCGCCTCATCCAGAGAGCCGACGACGCGCACGGAGCAGTCGAGCGAGAGCCACTCCCGGTCGTAGTCGGCCGGCTCCACCGCCACAACGGCGGCCCCGCCCTCGACCGTCGCCAGGCGCGCGGCCTCGCCGTCGGCGTGGAGAGTCACCCCGTGCGCCGCGAGCTCGCGGGAGAGCCGCGGGACCAGCTCCGGGGCGACGCTCCGGTGGACGAGCAGCGTATCGAGCGTGTTGCAGACGGAGGGGTGCCTCACCTTCGCGTTGACCGCGATAGCCGCCGCCACGTCGAGGTCGGCGTCGGCGTCGACGTAGGTGTGGCAGACGCCGACGCCCCCCGCGACGACGGGCATCGTGGCCTCGTCGCGGACGCGCCGGATGAGATCGGCGCCCCCGCGCGGGACGAGCAGGTCGATCTGATCGTGCGCGGTGAGCAGTGCCCCGACCTCGGAGCGCTCCGTGGAGTCGATGAACTGGACGCAGCCCCCGGGGAGGCCCGCCGCCTCCGCGGCCTCTGTCACGATCGCGGCGAGCGCCCGCGAGCTCGCGTGCGCGTCGCTGCCGGAGCGGAGTACGACCGCGTTGCCCGACTTGAGGCAGAGCGCGGCGATGTCCACGGTGACGTTGGGGCGCGATTCGTAGACGGCGCCGATCACGCCGAGCGGCACGCGCATCCGCCCCACCTGCATCCCGTTGGGGCGGATGCGCACGTCCTCCATCTGTCCCACCGGATCGGGGAGCGCCGCCACCTCGCGCGTCGTCTCGGCGATGGCGGCGATGCGCTCGGGCGTCAGCGTCATGCGGTCGACGAAGGAGTCGTCGAGGCCGCGGTCCCGCGCGCGGGCCACCTCGGCGGCGTTCACGTCGAGCAGCGCATCCCGTGCGGCGAGCAGCCCGCGCGCGGCGCCCTCGAGGGCGGCGTCCTTCTGCTCGGTGGTTGCGAAGCGGAGCGTGCGGCTCGCCTCGCGGGCCGCCCGCGCCCTCGTCGTCGCCTCGGTCGGTGTCTCAACCGTCATGGAACCCCCGCGCCCCATCGTAACGCAGCGCCCCCCGGGGGGCCCCGGTGGCCTAGCGGAGGACCAGGTTGTTGCGGTGGGCGACGTCCTCGCCG
>VYDC01000203.1:0-5974 GCA_009843585.1 Chloroflexota bacterium
CTTCTGGCCCGTGCGCCGCCCCCCTGAGGACGGGCGCACGGGCGGTGCGTGTCCCGGCGCGGCCGGTGCGGATGCGACCGCTCGGCGGGGCCCTCGTGGCACGCGGGCCGCGGCCGGAGACACGGGGCGGGAGACTAGGCGAGGCGCGTCGCAAATCGCGCAACAGGACCGCCCCGAAAGGGCGCCTCGGTGCACCCCGGCCGCGCGCCCGGCGACGGTGGAGTGCTCAGGATCGGGAACGAATCGGCGTCTCCTGATGGTCTGGAATTGTTGCGCACAATGCTACGACCTGATCCGGGCGATCGCCGCGACGCGGCCTGACCACCGAACCGATCGCCCGGCGGGTGGCGGACGGGTGGGTAGAGGTGCCCGAATCAGACGGGGCCGGCGAGGAGCCGGCGCGGGCCCGCAGCGGAGGTCGTCGCCGGCGCGCGCCGCCGGAGATCCGGCTCACGCTGCTGGGGGGCTTCGCGCTTCACCAGGGCGGCGAGGCCCGCCGCGTGCCGCTGGGCGCGCAGCGGCTGGTCGCGCTGCTCGCCGTGCACGGGGGCGGACTGCACCGCGCCGACGCGGCGCTCCTGCTCGCCCCGCACCTCGGCTCGGAGAGCGCCTCGAGGAGCCTGCGGACGGCGCTCTCGCGGCTCAACGCCAGCGGCCCCGGGGTCGTGGAGCGGAGCGGCGCGACGCTGCGGCTCGCGGCGCGCGTCTCGGTCGACGCGCGCGAGGTGATGCGCATCGCCGCGGGCCTCGCCGGCCGGCTCGAGGAGCCGCCCGGAGCCGTCGACATCTCCCTGCTCACGCGCACGCTGCTCCCCGGATGGAGCGAGGACTGGGTTCAGATGGAGCGCCACCGGCTGCGCGATCGCTCCCTCCTGGCGCTCGAGACGCACGCCCGCCGGCTCGCGGAGCGCGGCGAGCTGGACGCGGCGCTGGAGGCCGTGCACGCCGCCCTCCGCGCCGATCCGCTGCGCGAGAGCGCCGCCCTCGTCCTGATCGAGATCCACCTCTCGCAGGCGAACGCCGGCGCGGCCCGGAGCGCCTACCTCGCCTTCCGCGAGCGGAGCGTGCGCGAGCTGGACTTGGAGCCCTCCGAGGAGCTCCAGGATCTCGTCCGCCCGCTCGTGCCCCGGCGCGCCGGCTTAAGGGGACCGCGGATCCGGCGCCGTCCCCGGTGGCGCTGGGTCGAGTAGGCGGCCGGCCCGGGGGGGCGCGACGGCGGGGCACGGGCGCGCCGCGGATCGGGCGTCGGCGGCTGCGCGAGGGCTCCCGGCGGCGCGTCCACACGCGGCCCCCGGGCCCCGCGGCGGCGTCCCGGCGGGGGTCGCGCGGTGCCCTGGGGAGCCGCGCCGCGCGGACGCGGGTCACCGGAATGTACGCACGGTAAGTGGCCCCTCTCCGAGAGGGCAAGTCGCCTCCGGAAACGTCCGTTCCCCGGACGGAGTTGCGTACAGCGCACTGTGAGGGATGTCCGGGCACTCAGGTGCAGCATCAGTCGGGACTCACGGAGCGGCGATTGATGCGCACAACTCATGGTATACCCGTACACCTCAGGGTAGCGGCGCGCATCCGCCGGACGCTGCACCGGAACGCGCATCGGGAATCCCCCGCGATTGTGTGCGCACGAATCTAGCCAGCAGCCTCCCCCGGCGTCGAGGATCGAACGCACTTCCCGAAGCGGGGGATTCGGCCGGAGGAGGTGACGCCGTGGCGAGCTACCTGCGCCGGACGGTGGTGGCGGCGACGCTCGCCGCGCTCTCGCTCCTGCTCTTCCCGCAGGCGGTCGAGGCGGCCTGCTCGGAGGGCAAGGCCGCCGACGGCATCTGCGCCGTGTTCTCGGCCGGCTCGGTCCGCGAGGGCGGCTCCCTCGCGTTCACCGTGCCCATCCCCGAGGAGTGGGCGGTCGTCGCAGCCAGTCAAGGCGGTCGCCAGGTCAGCTTCGACGACCACGATGACGGCGACGTCCACCCCACCTACGGGGTAGAGCTGGCGGGGGATCGCGGTGAGTTCGTCTACGCGAGCAAATGCAGCGTGCGATCCGTCGTCGTGCTCGACACCGTCACCGGGGAGGACGGCGTCGAGCACCCCGACATCTCGCGCGTCACCACGAGCGGCCGGCGCATAACCGTCACCGTCCGCCCGGGCGCCTGGGCCGAGAACCGCGAGCCCCTGTCCATCCGGTACGAGCTTCACGGAACGCGCACGATCCGGACCGTCCTGAACGGCCGCGTGACGAGCTCGTCGACCGAGGCCTGCGTCGTCACCGGACGAAGCAGCGGACATGGCAACCCGATTGTCGGCACCGCCGTCGCCGAGATCACGATCACGAGGAGCGCGAGCGCGCCCAACCCGGCGCTCATCTACGCCCGCGAGGACAGGCCCGGCACCCCGCGCGCCAACTCTCACACCCCCGGCGCCGACATCCCGCCCAACACGAGCCGCTGTGTCGTTGTGCGCCAAAAGACCAGTTCCGGGTACGGCGAGATGAGCTGGTGCGGGACGCTCACGGACGAGCAGGGGAACGAGGTGACTCCCGACTACCGAATAGCCGCGACGAGCAACAGTCCTCATGTCGGAACACAGCTGACGGTGGCCGAGTTATGTAAGGAAGAGGGCATCACCTGCACGCGCCACTGAGGCGCTTGGGGGGAGCCGGGGAGGATGGCGGCGGGGCGGCGCGCCAACCTCCTCGGCGCTACCCGGGAGTCACGCCTCCTCGTCGTCGAGGAGGCCGTTGCGGACGGCCCAGACGACGATCTCCTGCTTCGACTTGACCCCGAGCTTGTCCTGCACCCGGTAGATGGCGTTCCTCGCCGTCACCATCGTGACCCCCAGCCGCTCGGCTATCCCTGCGTAGGACTCCCCCCGGGCGAAGTGCGTGAGCACCTCCCGCTCCCTCGCGGTCAGCACGTTCTTCCCCGGCATCACCCCGGTCTCGCCGCGAATCAGCGCGAAGACGCGCCTCACGGCCTCGTCGGGGATCACCAGCCGCCCATCGGCGACCTTGCGGATGGCTGCGAGGAGCTGCTCGCTCCCGGCGTACTTCTGGACGAACCCCGTCGCGCCGGCGGCCGTCGCGTCGATCACGGCATCGTCCTCGGAGGAGGCCGTGAGCATCAGCACCCGCGTCTCCGGCAGCAGGCCGAGGATATCCCGGCAGGCCTCCACGCCGTCCTTCCCCGGCATCATCACGTCCATGACGACGACGTCGGGCCGCGCCTCCTGCGCCCGGGCGACGGCCTCCTCGCCGTCTGCGGCCTGCGCCACGACCTCGAAGCCCCCGGACTCCTCCAGCACCTCCCGCAGCCCCCGGCGCATAAGGGGATGGTCGTCCACCAGCATCACCCGGATACCGCCGTCCGATGTCATTTCACGCTCCCTCTCCCGCGCACTGCCCGCGAGCGACGACGCAGGTGATGGTCGTCCCCCCGCCCGATCCGCCCGACTCAACGACGAGCCGTCCGCCCATGCGCTCCGCCTGTGCCTCCATGCCGCCGAAGCCGCGGCCCCGCTCGGCGTAATCCTCGGGCAGGCCGACGCCGTCGTCGGAGACCGAGAGGTGCACGCCGCCGGCCTCGAATGAGAGCCCGACCTCCACCCGCGAGGCCCGCGCGTGCAGGAGGGCGTTGGCCAGGGCGTTGTGGGCGATCGCGAAGAGGCCGCTCCTCACCTCCCGCGGGAGCGGCGGCTCCTCCCCGGACTGCACCAGCTCGGCTGGCACCGCGGCGACCCTCGCGAAGGTCGCGGTGTGGGCGCCCAGCACCCGGCCGAGGCCCCGTCCCTCGAAGAGGCGGCCCATGTCGATGGGCCCCCGGAGCTCCCACATCGCCGACCGTGAGAGCGCGGCCGTCGCGGCGAGCCGCTCGGTCAGCTGCGGGTTCGAGTCGCCGGCGAGCTCCGCGGCGCGCTCGAGGCCGGCGTTGATCAGGTAGGCGGTCTGGGCGGCGGTGTCGTGGATGGTCTGCGAGAGCTCGATGCGCTCCTGCTGCAGCGCCCGCTCCCGCGCGAGCAGGGCCTGCCTCCGGGCGCGCTCGAACCGCGCGATCAGGCTGACGCCCACCACGACGAGGTACATCACGAAGACCCTCGAGAGCAGCACGTTCTCCCGCCCCGCCTCGAGGTCCACGCCGGGCTCCGCGGTCACCGACACGAAGGTGTAGACGGCGGCCGCCGCCGTCGCCCACGCGAGGACGAGCCGGAGCGAGTAGAAGACCACGGCGACGATCGCGAGGGCCGGATAGTAGGCGATGAAGACGAGGTTGTCGGGGCTTCCCGTGGCGGCGGCGTTCGCGGCGACGTTGGCCGTGATGAGCGCCAGGTCCACGACGCCCAGGGCGACCATCCAGTGCCACGTCACAGGCCGATTCCGCAGCAGCCGGTAGTGGACGAAGCCGTTGACCGCCGCGAGCAAGCCGGCCAGGTACAGGAACTCGACCTGGTCCGGGTACCAGAGGTCGGGACGGCGGGCGAGCATGCCGCAGGCGGCGAGCCAGATGAGCCAGCGCCCCCAGACGGAGACCCAGACCGTGTGCCGCAGCACCCCGGCGTCGGCCTCAAGGAGATGCCCCAGCCGCCTCCACGCTGTCCGTGCGTTCGTCATCAGAGATCCGGTGGCCCGGCCCCCACCGCGTCGAGCGCGGCGGGCCAGAGCGCCGCGGCGACCCCGGCCGGCGCGGGTCGGCGCGCGCGGCGGAGATGTGTCCTGCGGTCGCCGCGGGCTTCCGCTCCCAGAAGATACCGCCGGTCCGGGGCGAGGACTAGATGGGAATGTACCCCTCAGGGTGTGTTCGAATGCACACCTCTGCGTACATCGAATGGCGCATCAGATGGACGGAAATCGCTTTCCCATGTGAGCGTCGCAAAGCAAGTCGATGTGTGTACCAACGAACCTCGACGGTGGCCCCGTCTCCGGTGCGAGCAGACGCGGTCGACGGCCGCCGTCGGGGTGCCGGAGGTGGGCTGAGCGCGAGACGACGTCTCACGCACCGGCGGAGGTCGTCGCGGGCGGGCGCCGCGCCGAGGCATGCGCGCCGGCCCGCAGGGCCTCGCCAACGGCCGCGGCGCGGGAACCCGGCGCGAGGGAAGGTCCCCGCGCCCCTTCCTCCCCGCGGGACCGTCGCATGAAGCCGCCGAGGTGAGGTGCGTCGCGCGACCGGTGCCCGCGAGGCGCGATGGTCGCCTGCGGGCGGGGCCACCGCGCCGGCCGGCACCCTTCGGGGGCCTGCGCCGAGTCGTAGCTCCAAGCATCTGCCCCCGCGGGAGCCGGGGTGGTCACCGCGTGCCCGCAGGGGCGGTGCGTACAAACGTACAGCCCGCCGTACCCCCTTCTCCGCACCGAACGGACAGGTCAACTGCGCCCGAAGAGAGCGTCGAAAATCAACTCCGTTTGTGTACTGGCGAATCTAGTTAGCAGCCCCGGCCGCGCCTTAGCGTTTTCCGTCAGCCGCCTCTCGCGAGGCTCTCTCGCGCTCACCGCAAGTGCCCCGCCAGAGGCGTGTCTTCCGACTCCGAACGGGGCGCGAAATCGTGGCAGCGAGACTGAGACACGTTCGCACTCATCTTCCGGCCGCGGGCGTGCTGCGCGGGGTCGGAAGGTGGGGTGCCCTGGCCCTGCCGGTCGTGCTCGCCGCCGGGTTGCTCGCGGGCATCGTGACGGCGTCGGCACAGGAGGCCGAGGTCTCGGTCGCGGGCTTCGACCGCAGCGGCCTCGAGGTGGTCGTGCTCGCCTCCTTCGAGGCGGGCGGAGCGACGACGCTCTACTCGGCGGCGGACTCTCGCTGGGGCGCCACCGGGAGGCTGATCGAGGGCGACGTCGAGCTGGTCGCGGGCTCCGGCATCTCGCGGGTCATGAGCCCCGAGGCCGACGGCTCGCTGCTCCGGCTCAACGACGGCGGCCCGCTGGTGCTGCGCGAGTACTTCGGCGAGTCGGGCGCGGGCGCGGATCTGACGCTACGGGTGGGGACCGGCGAGGGAACGG
>VYDC01000203.1:5984-14024 GCA_009843585.1 Chloroflexota bacterium
CTCGACAGCGTCCTCAACCGGCTGGCCCGCGACCAGCAGGAGGCTCAACGGATAGGCGGCGCGCTCGGCAACGTGCCGACGGGAGGCCGGCTCGGACGCGACGTCTCCCCGCCCGGCTCTCCCGGGCTGGCCGGCACGGTGGCGGTCGAGGTGTCCTTCGACCCGGCGCAGCGCACGAGCGTGGTGGGGTACCTCCGCGGTAACGGGGCGAACGTCCGCGATCCCCTGGAGGGCGAGGACGTTCTCGTCGCGAACGTCCCCGTCTCGTCGCTGGAGGCGCTGTCACGGCATCCGGCGATCCGGGGCGTGAAGAGCGCCGGGGTGCGGGTGGAGCTGAACCAGGGGGCGCGCTCCCACAACGCGCACACCTGGCAGGGCGCCGACCTGCGGGGCGACGGCGTCAGGATCGGCATCATCGACAGCGGCTTCTCGGACTACACTCGCCACATCGGCTCCCACGTCCCCTCCCCCTCCGGCGTGCGCTGCTACACGTCGGACGTGAACGTCCAGCACACGACCATGGCTGCCTGCGAGGCGGCTTCCACCTCGGGTCACGGCCGCAGGGTCACCGAGATGGCGTACGACGTCGCACCCGATGCGCAGTACTACCTCGCCGTGGACTACTACAACATCGATCTGAGGCGCATCGTCGACTGGTTCATCCAGAACGACGTCGACGTCATCGTGATGTCGCTCGGAGGCGACTTCGAGGGACCGGGGGACGGGACGAGCCCCTACAGCCACGGGGACATCCGCACACTCAACCGGGCCATCGCCAACGGCATGACGGTCGTGGTCGCGGCGGGGAACTCCCACAACAGATCGTGGTACGGCACGCTCGTCGATAGCGACAACGATGACGTCCTCGAGTGGCAGTCCGGCGACGAGTGCAACTCGATACACCTCGTCGCGGGATCCCGGTACGGGTTCTTCTTCCGCTGGGAGGGAACCTGGCAGGGAGCGAGCACGGACCTGGACCTCTACGTGACGCGCGGCGGCACGGTCCAGGCCAGCAGCGAGGACACCCAGAGCGGGGGGTCGTCCCACGATCCCAGGGAGATACTGTTCTTCACGGCGAGCAGGAGCGGCGCCCACTGCATCGTGGTCGAGCACTCCTCCTCCGGCGCCATCCCGGGCTGGGCGCAGCTCATCGTAGCGGGCAGCCACAGCAACTTCCTGCTGGAGCGCAGGTCGGACGGCTACTCCATCGCCGGGCCCGCCGAGAACGTCACGCCGGGCTTCCTCAGCGTCGGCGCGGCCAGCCACAGCAACACCAGTTCCATCGAGTCCTACAGCAGCCGCGGTCCCCTGCCGAGCGGCGCCATCAAGCCGGACATCGTCGGGGCGGCGAACGTGCTCTCCGGCACCACAGGCCGATCCCACGCGGGTACGAGCATCGCCGCGCCACACGTGGGTGGACTCGCGGCGCTGGTGAAGGAGCGCTTCCCCTGGTACACCCCCGCGGAGGTCGCCGCCTTCCTGACCGACGCCGCGCTCCCCCGCGGTGATCCCGTCCCCAACAGCACCTGGGGCTACGGCTATGCCTACCTGGGCGGCACGCCCGCCTCCGGCACGATCCCGATCACGGGAACGGTCGAGGTGGGCCGGACGCTGACGGCGACGGCCAGGATCACCGATGCCGACGGCTATCGCGCGTCGGCCTTCCGCTGGCAGTGGTACCGCGTGGACGGGCGCACGCGCACGGCCATTCCCGGGGCGACGAGCCGCGCCGCCGCCACCTCGTCCTACGTCCTGACCTCTGACGACGAGGGCAAGAAGGTCTCGGTCCGGCTGGAGTTCGACGACCGCGCGGGCAACCACGAGGAGATCTTCAGCGCGCCCAGCGACGTGGTGCTCGGTGAGCCCACCACCCTGGTGAGCAACATCGGCCACGACTCGCACTCGAGCCACATCACGCTGGTGGCGGGACGCCGCATCGCCCAGCCGTTCGTGACCGGCGTGGCCGCGCTCGGCTACCAGCTCCGGCACGTCGAGATCGATGTGCGGCAGGCCCTGCCGGATGACGCCACGTACACGGTGACCATCCATGCCGCCGATGACGACCGCAGGCCCGGGATAGGCCTGGTGGCCCTGGACGGCGACCTCACCACCTCGGGGCGGCAGCTCTTCGTGCCCCGAGGTCGGACCACGCTCGGGACCGGCACGGTGTACTTCGTGGTGATCCACGTGAGGTCGCTCGGGGCGACGACTCCCCTGGTGAACGCCTACGTGGACTACAAGGACCCCGGCGTCACCATCATGGCGCCGGGCTGGAGCCTGTGGAGCCTGTCGTACTACCGATCGAGCGGCGACACGAGCTGGACCCGCCACACGCCCGATTGGGGCATCGCGGTCAGGGGCGATCCCATCCCCCCCGACAACAGCGTGAGCTTCGTGCACAGGACCAACAACGTCGGCGAGGGCGAGACCGTCGACGTGGCGCTCGAGCTCGACGGTCCCGCGAAGAGCTCGTTCACGGTGCCGGTGATCGTGGGCGACCAGACGACTGCGCAGAGCGGCGACTACTCCGGGATCCCCGCCAACGTGACCTTCGCCGCCGGGGACACCCGAGGGACGTTCCCGTTCACCGCGACCCAGGACACCGAGGACGATGACAACGAATTCGTCTACATGGTCTTCGGAACCATGCCCAGCGGCATCGCAGCCGTGGGTCCCGACTTCACCTACATGCTCATCGACGACGACGATGACCCCGAGGTGACCGTCGCCTTCGACGCGGTCGGCTATGACGTCGACGAGGGCGACGGCGTCCGGGTCACGGTCGAGCTGAGCGCGATCCCGGAACGCCGGGTCGTGATCCCGATCGAGGTGTACGGCCGCGAGGAGGCCGACGCCGACCCCCTGTTCGGCGGCGACCTCGACGACTATGCCTCCTCCGCGACCGACTACTCCGTTCCTTCCGAGATCACGTTCGCGAGCGACGAGACCCGGAAATCGTTCACGTTCAGAGCCACCGAGGAGACGGTCGACGACGACGACGAGATCGTCGTGATCTCCCTGGGCGATCTGCCCGACCGGGTCACCGCCGACCCGACGGTCCACCCGGGGGAGACGACGCCGCGCGACCGAACCACCATCTCGCTGGTCGACAACGACGACCCCGAGGTGAAGGTGCGGTTCGGGGCCCCTGCCTACACCATCACCGAAGGCAGGACGGTTCTCATCCCCGTCGAGCTGGATGCCCCGCCCGAGCGCGAGCTCGTCATTCCCATCACGGCGACCCTCCAGGGCGGCATCGCCTCGACCGACTACGCTCTCGTGCCCGCCGGTTCCGTCACCTTCGCCGCGGACGAAACGCGCCAGACGCTCTCGTTCACGGCGCTGCCCGACAGCGATACGGGTGAGGCGGGGGAGGGCGTCGCGCTTGCCTTCGGCACGCTCCCCGGCCGGGTGACGGTCGACACCGCAATCCCGGCGGGGCAGACCCTGGCGCGAGACACGACGACGGTCACCATCACGGACGTAGCCTCGCGCCCCGGCGCGCCCTCGATCGATACGATCACGGCGCGCTCCCGGAATCTGACCGTGACGTGGTCGCCTCCCGCCAGCAACGGCGGCGCCGACATTACCCACTACGACCTGCGCTACACCCTTTCCTCGACCTCCAACAAGAACGACCCGGCCAACTGGACGCGCGTCGACGACGTCTGGGAGACGGGCGACGAAGCCTTCACCCATAGACTGCGTGGCCTCTCCAACGGCTCCTCCTACGACGTGCAGGTGAGGGCGGCGAACGAGATCGGAGACGGCCTGTGGTCCACGACCAGGACGGGCAGTCCTTTCGTCGCGAACCACGATCCCGAGTTCCCTTCGAGTGAGTCGGGCGCGCGGGAGATCAGGGAGGATGCCGCCGTCGGGGCGAACATCGGCGCTCCCGTCCGGGCGACCGACAGGGACAGCGCGGTGCTCCGCTATGCCCTCGAGACGGAGCACGAGCTGATCTCCATCAACGAACGCACGGGCCAGCTGCTGGTCAGGGCCCCGCTGGATCGCGAGACGGCGGACGAGCACGAGGTGACGGTCACGGTCAGCGACCTCGCGAATCCGAACGGCGAGGCCAATGAGGCCGTCGACGACACGATCGTGGTCACGATCACGGTCGGGAACGTGAACGAGCCGCCGGTCATCAGCGGCGACGCCGCCATCAGCGTCGCCGAGAACGCGACCGGCGTGCTGGACACCTACGCCGCCGTGGATCCCGAGGGCCGGGACATCACCGGGTGGAGCCTCAGGGGCTCCGACGCGGACGAATTCACGATCAGCACCACCGGCGAGCTGAGCTTCGCGAGTCCGCCCGATTTCGACGAACCCGCCGACTCCGACGGCGACAACGTCTACCGGGTGAGGGTGCGCGCCACGGAGGGCAGCAAGCTCGGCCGCCTCGACGTGGTCGTCACGGTGACCGGCGTCGAGGAGCCGCCGATCATCGCCGGCGAGGCGAGCGTCGACTACCCCGAGAACGGCAGCGCAGCGGTGGGGCGCTACACGGCGGCCGATCCGGAGCGCTTCACGACGTCCTGGCGGGCGCTGTCGGGCCCGGACGCGGCGCTGTTCCTGCTCTCCGGCAACGGAGAGCTCTCATTCCTGAACCCGCCGGACCACGAGGACCCGGACGATGCCGGCTCGGACAACACATACGAGGTGACGCTGACCGCGGCCGACCACGCGACCGGGGGCCTGACCAGCACGCTGGACGTGACGATCCGGGTGACGGCGGTCAACGAGCCGCCGCAGATCAGCGGTGCGCGGGTGCCCAACGTGACGGAGGATGATGCCACCGCGGTCGGCACGTACACGGTGGCCGATCCGGAGGGCGTCAACGCCACCTTCACCTGGACGCTGCAGGGGCCCGACCGCAGCCTGTTCACGCTCACGGCCGCCTCGGACGGCGAGAGCGCCGACCTCGCGTTCAGCAGCGCACCCGACTTCGAGACGCCGGCCGACGCGGGCCGCAACAACGAATACGACGTGACGCTGCGGGTCGTCGCCGACGACGGCACGGCGGGCACGCTCCGGGTGCTGGTCACGGTCCGCAACGACAACGACGCGCCCTCGATCACGGGAGGCCCGACGACGATCACGGTGGCCGAGGACGTGACCGGGACCATCGCCACCTACACGGCGACCGACCCCGAGCGCGCGCCCATCCAGTGGTCGGTGACGGGCACCGACGCCGCCGACTTCACGATCAACGACACGGGCCAGCTCAGCTTCGCGACCGGGGCGGACGCCGAGACGCAGACCAGCCACAGCATCACGATCGTTGCGTCCGACGGGGACGCGACCAACCCCCTGACCGCCACCCGGGACGTGGCCGTCAGCGTGACCGGCGTGGACGAACCCGCGGAGATCACCCCCGCCACTGACATCGCCGTGAACGAGAACTCGACGGCCGCGCTGGTCACCTTCACCGCCGCGGACCCCGAGGGGGACACCACCACGATCATCTGGTCGCTCTCCGGCGCCGACGCCGGCGACTTCACGATCACGCAGGCGGGCGTTCTCGGCTTCAGCAGCCCGCCGGACTTCGAGGCGCCCGCCGCCGCCGCCGCGAATAACGAGTACCAGATCCCCGTCGAGGCCGGCGGCGGCTCGCTCGACCTGACGGTCACCGTCGAGGACGTGAACGAGCCGCCCGTGATCACCCCCGCCGGCGACATCACCCGGGCGGAGAACTCGACGGGCACCGTCGCCGACTACGACGCCGTGGACCCCGAGGGCGTGACCGACACATTCACCTGGTCGCTCTCCGGCGCCGACGCCGAGGACTTCACGCTCCACCCCGTCTCGGGCTCGCTCGTCTTCCGGAATCCTCCCGACCACGACGACCCGGCGGATGCGAACACGGACAACGTCTACCAGCTGACGATCGAGGTCACGGACGGCGACCTGGCGAGCTCCATTGACGTCGAGGTCACCGTCACGAACATCGACGAGCCGCCGGTCATCAGCGGAGATTCGGCCATCACCCAGGCCGAGGGCTTCACCGGCACGCTCGACACCTACACCGCGGCGGATCCCGAGGGCGTCTCGACCTTCGAGTGGTCGCTCGCCGGCGCCGACGGGGACGACTTCACGATCGGCGAGGAGACGGGCGTGCTCGAGTTCGCGAGCGTGCCCGACTTCGACAGCCCGGCGGATGCGAACCGCGACAACGTCTACTCCGTGACCGTCCGCGCGAGCGACGGCGCCAATACCGCGACCTACGACGTGACAATCACCGTGACGAACATAGACGAGACCCCCGTCGTCGCCGGTCCGACAGCGATAGCGGACTTCCCCGAAAACAGCCTCACCACACGAGTCGTCGGCCGCTACTCGGCACTCGACCCGGACAAGACGGCGGTGACCTGGGCTGCCCTCACCGGGGACGACGCCGAGGCGTTCGAACTGAGCTCGGCGGGCGTGCTCACCTTCAAGGAGTCGCCGGACCACGAGTCGCAGGACGCCTACGCCGTCACGATCAACGCCTCCGACGGAGCGAACACGGGCTCGCTCGATGTGGAGGTGCTCGTCACCGACGTGAACGAGGCGCCCGAGGTGTCGAGGCAGACCGGCACCGGCGCCTTCAGCGTCGTCGAGAACAGCGGCACCGCCGTCGGGACGTTCACCGCGAGCGACCCCGAGGGCGACGGCTTCACCTGGTCGCTCGGCGGGCCAGACGCCGCCGACTTCACCATCAGCGGCGGCGGGGAGCTCAGCTTCGCCGCCGTGCCGGACCACGACAGCCCGCAGGACAGCGGGGCCGACAACACCTACAACGTCACCGTCCGGGCGACGGAGGAGGACGACCAGGACCCGCTGACGCGGGAGCTCACCGGGAGCCTCGACGTCGTGGTCCGGGTCACCGGCGTGGACGAGCCGCCGGTCGTCACGGGGCCGGCCGAGGTCGCGAACTACGCCGAGAACGGCACCGCGGTCGTGGGCCGCTACTCCGCCCGCGACCCGGAGGGCCGCGGCTGGACATGGGCGGCCCTCACGGGGACCGACGCCGCCGCCTTCGAGCTCAGCTCCGCCGGCGTGCTCACCTTCAAGGAGTCGCCCGACCACGAGTCGCAGGAGAACTACGCCGTCACCATCAACGCCTCCGATGGCGCGAACACCGGCACGCTCGCTGTCGCCGTCACCGTGACCGACGTCAACGAGGCGCCGCAGGTCGCCAGACAGACCGGCACCGGCGCCTTCAGCGTCGTCGAGAACAGCGGCACCGCCGTCGGGACGTTCACCGCGAGCGACCCCGAGGGCGACGGCTTCATCTGGTCGCTCGCCGGGGCGGACGCCGACGACTTCACCATCAGCGTCGGCGGGGTGCTCAGCTTCACCGCCGCGCCCGACCACGACAGCCCGGCCGACAGCGGGGCTGACAACACCTACAACGTGACGGTACGGGCGACGGAAGAGGACGACCAGGACCCGGGGACGCGGGAGCTGACGGGCAGCCTCGAGGTCGTCGTGAGGGTCACCGACGTCGACGAGCCGCCGGTGATCACCCCGCCCTCCGCGGTCGTCGGCGGGTCCATCGACCACGCGGAGAACCGGACGAACAGCACGGTCGGGACGTTCACGGTGAGCGATCCCGAGCGCAGGACCGTGGTCTGGCAGCCGCTCGCCGGAGACGACGCCGACGACTTCACCTTCAGCGGCGGCACGCTCAGGCTCAACGCACCCCCCGACTTCGAAGACCCACAGGACACCGGCTCAGACAACACCTACGAGGTGACGATCCGGGCATCGGACGGCACGAACAGCGTCTCCTACGACCTCTCGGTGCGCGTGACGAACGTCGACGAGACGGGAACGCTGACGCTGTCGTCGACGCAGCCGCAGACCGAGACGGAGCTGACGGCGACGCTCACCGATCCCGACGTCGCCGGCGCGACGACGTGGAGCTGGGAGCGCTCGACGAGCCGCACGAGCGGCTGGGTCGCCATCAGCGGCGAGAGTTCCAGCGGCTACACGCCCGTCGCCACGGACGTCAACTACTACCTGCGGGTCACCGCCGTCTACGCCGACGGGCAC
>VYDC01000075.1:0-9917 GCA_009843585.1 Chloroflexota bacterium
GAGTCCGCGATCGTCGCCAGCAACCCCGCGCGCGCTCCCTCCGACGCCGTGCGCAGCGCGCTCTCGATGGCGCGCGCGTCCGAGCGCCCGTGCGCGACGTAGACGAGCCCCGCGACGCCGAGCAGGGGCGCGCCGCCGTAGCGGCGGTAGTCGAGCCGCTCCCGGGTGGCCCGCAGCCCGGGCGTAAGCAGCCATCCGCCGAGCCGCCCCCGCTGGGAGGATCGAGCGACGGCGGCCAGCTCCTGCCAGAGCATCGCTATGACGCCTTCGATCGATTTCAGGGCGACGTTGCCCGAGAAGCCGTCGGCGACGATCACGTCGGCCGCGCTCGTCGCGATCAGGTCGTGCCCCTCGACGTTGCCGACAAAGCGAAGTCCCGCGTCGGCGAGCGCGGCGTGTGCGTCCACGATCGCGGAGGAGCCCTTGCTCGCCTCGCCGCCGATGGAGAGCAGAGCGATCCGCGGGCGCTCCACGCCGAGCGCAACGCGCGCGTAGGCGTCGCCGAGGTGGGCGAACTGCACGAGGTGGGAGGCACGCGACTCGGCGTTGGCGCCGGCGTCGACCAGCAGGCGAGGGCCGCTCGTCGCGGGGAGCACGACGCCCAGTGCCGGTCGCTCAACGCCCGGCAGCCGCCCCAGCACCACCAGCGCGGTGGCGAGCACCGCACCGGTGTTCCCGGCAGAGACGAAGGCGTCGGCCTCGCCGCTGCGTACGAGCTCCGTGCCGACGTAGATCGAGGAGCGCCGCCGCGAGCGCACCTCACGGGCGGCGTGCTCCGCCATCCCGATTCGGTCGGGCGCGTGGACGATTCGAATCCGCGCACGCGGTGCGTCGACGTCCCGGCCGCCCGCCCGAGCCTCCGTGAGCGCCCGATCGAGCGCGGGGCCGAGCACCTCCTCGTCGCCGACGAGCGCCACCTCCAACCCGTCCGCCGCCGCCCGCAGCGCCCCGGCGACCGGGACCACCGGAGCGTCGTCGCCCCCCATGGCGTCGAGAGCTATCGTCGGCACGCAGATCCCCTCACGGGCCTCTCCGCCGGCGCGAGCGGCGCAGCGTGGCCACGATCCGCGCGGCGTCGTCGGCGAGCGGCGTGAGCTCGTAGTCGCCGTACCACCCCGTCACGCGGAGGCCCGCGAGCGCGGCGGCGAGCTCGCGCTCGCCCGCGGTGCTCATTCGGAGAGAGAAGCGCACCGTGACGCGCTCGAGCGCGCCGCCCTGCGGTTGCACGTCAAAGTGCCACGTCACGTTGCGCAGCCCCTCCGACGGGCGAGCCTCCAGGGAGACGAGCTTGGTCACGCTGGACGCGGCGGCGCCGCCCGTGGACGGCAGCTCTCGCGTCCACCCCTGCACGAGCGGCTGCGCACCCGGCGCGAGATCCTCGGGCTGGGGTGCCGCCACGTCGACGACGGCGAGTCCACCGGGAGCGAGATGACGCTCGACGGTGGAGAGCGCGCTCGCGAGCGCGACGGCGCTCTCCATGTGCTCCAGGCCCCCGAGCGGCACGAGCACGAGCCGGAAGCGCTCGCCGAGATCGAGGGCGCGCATGTCGCCCCGGAGGCCGCGCACCGGGAGCCCCCTGCACCGCTCGCGGCAGCGCGCGATCATCGCCGCACTCACGTCGACCGCCGTGACCGGGTGCCCGGCGCGCCCGAGGGCCTCCGCGACGCGCCCGGTCCCGCATCCGAGCTCCAGCACCGTGGCGGGGCGCGCGCCGCGCCGGGTGACCTGGCTCGCCAGCACCCGGTAGAGATCGATGTCCGCGTCGTAGCCGTCGACGTCGAGGTCGTAGAAGGGCGCGAGCGCGGAGAGCGGATCGGCGCCGCCGCGACTCGGGGACGGTCGATCGCGTGTGGCTGGTGCGGGAATCGGCTCCACGGGCGGGATGCTACACGCTCCCGGCCGTGCGAGTGCCCCGGGCGCGCTCGCGGCGGCGCCGCTATTCTGTCTCCCAGGAGACAGCGGGCGGCGCGCGGAAGCGCACCGCGCGGGGAGCCCCGCGGAGCGGCGAGGGAGCGCTGGTGGGAGAGGCGCCTCGCGCCGCGCGGGTGACTAGCGGCACGCCCCGCTCCGGCGTCCCCGCGGGGCGCGTGCGCCGGAGGCCGCGGCGCTCCCCGCGGCGCCGCATCGCCAGCCCCCGGTGATGCGCGCCCCTCCGGAACGCCGCACGGCCAGCGACCTCGTGTGCGTGCGCGAGAGCCGCGACCCGGGCGAGATCGAGGCGGCGATGGGCGGCGACCGCGCCTACTGCGCCTACGCTCTGGCGCACCTCGACCCGCCGCGCTTCGAGCGAACGCGGTTCTGGCTGGCGCGCCGCGCCGACGGGGCGGGCGGGCTGGTGGTCCAGGCCCGCGGGAACGGACGGACGATGATCCTGGTCGGCGACCCGACGGCGATCGGCGCTGCGCTCGCGCTGCACCCGGGGCCCTCCTTCGCGTACCTCGCGACGGCCGCCCCGGAGCACCTTCCGGCCCTGGCGGCGACGCACGAGGCAGCCGACCGTCTGTCGATGCACCGCATGCGGGCAACCGCCGACTCGTTCCGCCCCGCACCGGACGCGCCGGCCGATCCCGATGAGCTGCCGCTGCGTCGGCTGAGCGGGCTCGACGTTGCGGCGCTCAATCAGCTCTATCGCGCGGGCGGCGCCGCGGCACACTACACGGCGTCCGACATCGAGCGGCTCCCCTACTGGGGGGCCTTCGACGGACGGCGGCTGGCGGCGGTCGCCGGCACCCACGTCGTCTCGCCGGGGCGGGGGGTCGGCGTGGTCGGCAACGTGATGACGCACCCCGCCTACCGCTCGCGCGGGCTGGGGACGCGCGTGACCGGCGCCGTGACCGCGACGCTCCTGGCCCGGGGGGCCCGGCTCGTCGCGCTCTCGGTCGATCCCCAGAACGTCCGAGCCGTCCGCGCCTACCGGCGCCTCGGCTACGAGCGCACGGCCGACGTGGTGGAGGCGCGGCTCGTGAGGCGCCCGGCGGAGGGGCTCCGCGCATGGTGGCGGCGCCTCCGCGCCCGGCGGCGATCGGAGGGGCGCGGCGAGGAGTGGATCGAGGTGCGCCGACGCCCTCCGGGCGACGCACGCGGGGGAGGAACGGCATGACGACGCGCGGCGGACTCGAGATCCCGAGCGAGATCGCGGACGGCTCGCTCGCCCGCGACGGCGTGCGACGCATCGAGTGGGCGGCGCGGGAGATGCCGGTCATCGGCGAGATCCGCCGCCGCTTCGCCCGCGAGCGCCCGCTCGAGGGCGTACGGATCGCCGCCTGCCTCCACGTCACGTCCGAGACGGCGAACCTGATGCTCGCTCTGCACGACGGGGGGGCCGAGCTCCGGCTCTGCGCCTCCAACCCGCTCTCCACGCAGGACGACGTCGCGGCCGCCCTCGTACACGTGTACGGCATCCCCACGTTCGCCATCCGGGGCGAGGACGCCGCGACCTACGCGCGGCACCTCGATGAGGCCGTCGGCCACCGTCCGCAGCTCACCATCGACGACGGCGCCGACCTCACCGCGCTCCTGCACACGTCCCGCCGCGATCTCATCGCGGACGTCGCCGGTGGACTGGAGGAGACCACCACCGGCGTGATCCGGCTGCGCGCGCTCGCCGCGGAGGGGCGCCTCGCCTACCCCATCGTCGCCGTGAACGACGCCGACACGAAGCACTTCTTTGACAACCGCTACGGCACGGGCCAGTCGACGCTCGACGGCGTGATCCGCGCCACCAACGTCCTGCTCGCCGGAAAGACGCTGGTCGTCTGCGGCTATGGCTGGTGCGGTCGCGGCCTCGCGAGCCGCGCGCGCGGGATGGGCGCGCAGGTGGTGGTGACCGAGGTCGAACCGCTCCCGGCCCTCGAGGCGGCGATGGACGGATACCGCGTCATGCCGATCGCGGAGGCGGCGGCCGAGGGCGACATCTTCATTACCGTCACCGGGAACATCAACGTGATCGACGAGGAGGCGTTCGGCCGCATGAAGTCAGGTGCGATCCTCGCCAACTCGGGGCACTTCGACTCGGAGATCAACCTCCCGGCTCTCGAGGCCCTGACCGAGGCGCGGCGCACGCTGCGCGACAATGTCGAGGAGTACGTGCTCGCGGATGGCCGCCACCTGGTCGTGCTCGCCGGAGGGCGCCTGGTCAACCTCGGCGCGGCGGAGGGACACCCCGCATCGGTGATGGACATGTCGTTCGCGAACCAGGCGCTCTGCGCCGAGTACATGGCGGCGGAGCACGCCGGGATGGAGCCGCGTGTGCTCGACGTCCCGCCGGAGATCGACCGGGAGGTCGCTCGGCTGAAGCTCGCGGCGATGGGTATCCGCATCGATGCCCTAACGGACGAGCAGCGTCGCTATCTGAGTTCATGGGACGCCGGCGTCCCGGCCGACCCCGAGGCATAGCCCCGAGACGGGCGCACCGAGAAAGCGAGGGCCGTCGTGGCGACGAGCTTCCAGGTCTCACCCTCCCTGCTGCTCACGAGCGAGTCGGTGACCGAGGGGCACCCCGACAAGCTCTGTGATCAGGTCGCGGACGCCGTGCTGGACGCGATCGTGTCGGAGGATCCCGACGCCCGCGTCGCGTGCGAGGCGGCGACGACAACCGGCTTCGTCCTCGTCTTCGGCGAGATCACGACGTCCGCGTACGTCGACCTGCAGGCCGTCGTCCGCAACACCGTGCGCGAGATCGGCTACGACCGCTCGAGCCTCGGCTTCGACTGGGAGACGTGCGGCGTCCTGAACGCGATCAAGGAGCAGTCGCCGGATATCGCACTGGGCGTCGAGCATGCGCTGGAAGCGCGCGGGCAGGAGGACGGCGCCGACCCGCTCGACCTGCTCGGGGCCGGCGATCAGGGAATGATGGTCGGCTTCGCGTGCGACGAGACGCCGGAGTACATGCCTCTCACGATCACGCTCGCGCACCGTCTGGTGCGGCGACTCGCCGAGCTTCGGAAGACGCGCGCTCTGCCCTACCTCCGCCCCGACGGGAAGTCACAGGTCACGGTCGAGTACCGGCACGGCGTTCCCCGGCGCATCGACACGGTGGTGATCTCGACGCAGCACGAGCCCGACGTCGACACGGCGGAGCTCCGGCGCGACGTGGAGAGCGAGGTGATCCGGGCGATCTGCCCGCCCGAGCTCGCGGACGTCGATCGCCCCACGCGCATCCTCATCAACCCGACCGGGCGCTTCGTGACCGGAGGCCCCATGGGGGACGCCGGTCTCACGGGCCGCAAGATCATCGTCGACACCTACGGCGGCATCGCCCGGCACGGCGGGGGTGCCTTCTCCGGGAAGGATCCATCGAAGGTCGACCGCTCCGCGGCCTACGCCGCGCGCTACATCGCGAAGAACCTGGTCGCCGCCGGGCTCGCAGAGCGACTCGAGGTCCAGCTCTCCTACGGGATCGGCGTGGCGCGCCCCACGTCGGTGAGCGTGGAGAGCTTCGGCACGAGCCGCCTCGACCACGAGGCCCTCGCCCGCATCGTGCGCGAGCACTTCGATCTGCGTCCCCGGGCGATCATCGAGTCGCTCGGGCTGTGGCGACCCATCTACCGCCCGCTCGCCGCCTACGGGCACTTCGGGCGCGATGCGAGCGAGGCGCCCTGGGAACGCCTCGACCGCGTCGACGAGCTGCGGTCCGCCGTCGACTGACGCCGGCGGTGCGCGCGCTCGGGCGCCGTCGCCGCGGCCGCGGTTGTTCGGCCCCGGGCGCTGTCCTAGGATGCCCCCGATGCGCGCAATCGTGCTCGTCGGCGGCGAGGGCACCCGGTTGCGACCGCTCACGTGGCGTACGCCCAAGCAACTGGTGCCCGTCGTCAACCGTCCTCTCATCGAGCATCTGCTGAGCCACCTATGCCGGCACGGCGTGCGGCACGTCACCCTGGCGATGACGCAGCGCGGCGAGTCGATCCGCACGGCGCTCGGCGACGGTGCGGCGCTCGGCGTGGAGCTCGACTACGCCTACGAGGAGACGCCGCTCGGCTCCGGCGGCGCGATCGCGCGCGTCGGGCGCGGCTGGCGCCACCGGGGGACGCCCGCGAGCGAGCCGTTCCTCGTGCTCAACGGCGACATCCTGACCGACCTCGATGTCGGGGCGATGGCCGCCGCGCACCGGGCGCGGGGCGCCGAGCTCTCCATCGGCCTCGTGCGCGTCGACGACCCCTCTTCGTTCGGCGTCGCCGTGCTCCAGGGCGCGGCGGCTGGCGGGCGCCCGGAGGGAGCCGCGTTCATCGAGCGCTTCGTGGAGAAGCCACCCGCGGCGAGCGCACCCTCTCACTGGGCAAACGCCGGGATCTGGATCTTCGAGCCCGCCCTGCTGGATGAGATGGACGCCGATCGGTTCCACCGCGTGGAGGAGGAGCTCTTCCCATCCCTGGCCGACGCCGGCCGCTCCCTCCTCGGCGTGGTGCACGGAGGCTACTGGCGAGATGTCGGCACGCCCAGCTCCTACCTGGGCGCGAACCTCGACCTCGTCTCGGCCGGAGCCAGCGGATCCGGCGAGCTCCGGACGGACCCGGGCGGAGGGGATCGTGTCCTCGTCGGCTCGGGCAGCCAACTCGGGGAGGGCGCCCTCGTGCGCGGCCCGGCCGTCCTCGGCCCCGACTGCTCGGTTGCGTCGGGCGCGGTCGTGACGCGCTCGGTGCTCTGGGAGGGCGTGCACGTCGCGGAGGGAGCGCGCGTGGCGGGGAGCATCCTCGCCTCCAGAGTGGTCGTCGAGCCGGGCGCCTCCATCGACGGTGCGGTGATCGCGCACGGGGCGCGCGTGCCGGCCGGCGCCACCGTTTCCCCGGGGACCACGATCGAGCCCGGCGCCACCGCCCCGGGCCCGGAGCGGAGCGGCGGAGGATGAGCGAGATCCGGTTCGGCACCGACGGCTGGCGCGCCGTGATCGCGGAGGACTACACCTTCGACAACGTGCGCGCCCTCACGCAGGCGACGGCCGAGTACCTGAGGCGCCACGACCTCGCCAGCCGCGAGATCGTCATCGGCTACGACACGCGCTTCCTCTCGGACTCCTTCGCAGCTGCAGCGGCGGAGGTGATGGCGGCGAACGGGATCCGCGTCGCCCTCGCGGATGCACCCCTTCCCACGCCCGCGCTCTGCTTCGCCGTCGTCGAGCGCGGCGCCGGCTCGGGCATCATGATCACGGCGAGCCACAACCCGGCGCACTGGAACGGCTTCAAGGTGAAGCCGTCCTACGGGGGAGCAGCCGCGCCGGCGGTGACGGAGGAGATCGAGCGAGCCGTCCCGGCCATCCGCACGGGGCCCGGCGTGCGGCGCATCGAGCTCGCCGAAGCGGAAGCCGCGGGAACGATCCGCCGCGTCGAGGGACGGAGCTCCTATCTCGAGGCGGCGCGCTCCTTCGTCGACATCGAGGGCATCCGCGACGCCGGGCTCTCGGTGCTGGTCGACTCCATGTACGGCGCCGCCGCTGGCTGGATCGCCGCCGCTCTGGGGCCGGGCGCCGCCACACGCGTCACCGAGATCCACGGGGAGCCCAACCCCGCATTCCCCGGACTGCGCGCGCCGGAGCCGATCGCCTCCAACCTCGGGGAGCAGATGACCGCGATGGCCGGACGGGGCTACGACGTCGGGCTCGCCACGGACGGGGACGGCGATCGCCTCGGACTCTTGGACGAGCACGGACGCTACGTCACGCAGCACCAGACCTTCGCGCTGCTCGCGCGCTTCCTCCTCGCTGAGCGGGGGGAGCGCGGGCCGATCGTCCGGTCGGTCACGATGTCCCGGATGGTCGACCGCCTCGGCGAGATCTACGGCTGCCCCGTCCACGAGACGCCGGTCGGCTTCCGATTCCTGGGTCCACGCATGATGGAGACGGATGCGCTGATCGCGGGAGAGGAGTCCGGGGGCTACGCATTCCGCGGACACGTCCCGGAGCGAGACGGGGTGCTCTCCGGCCTGATGATGCTCGACTACATGGTGCGCACCGCGCGGACGCCCTCGGAGCTGCTCGCCGAACTCCGCGCCGAGGTCGGCCCGCACGAGTACGACCGCGCCGACGTCTCGATCCGGTCCGAGGAGAGGGAGGCGATACGCGAGCGAGTCGCCTCCGCGGCGCCGAGTTCCATAGCCGGCATCGCCGTCGATGCCGTCGACTCGCTCGACGGCCGTCGCTTCCGGCTCGAGGGGGGCTGGTGGTTGCTCATGCGCTTCAGCGGCACCGAGCCGCTACTGCGCATCTACACGGAGATGCCCTCGCAGGAGCGCGTACGGGAGGCGCTCCGCGCCGGGCGGGAGCTCGCTGGCCTCCCCGCCTAGCGTGTCCTGTCGCCGAGCGGTGGCCCCGAGGCGGGAACTGAGTCGTCCGCCCGTCGAGACCACGCCGGAGGCGCAGCCTAGCGCTTCGTGTACTGGGGAGCCTTGCGCGCTCGCTTGAGGCCCGGCTTCTTGCGCTCCTTCACGCGCGGGTCGCGCGTGAGCAGCCCCTGGGCACGCAGCGGCCGCCGGTTGCTCTCGTCGGCGGCGAGAAGCGCGCGGGCGATGCCGTGCCGGATCGCGCCCGCCCACCCGGCGACGCCGCCGCCCGACGCCGTGACCTGCACGGTGTAGCGTCCGCGGGCACCGGTGACGGCGAGCGGACGGAGCATCTCCTGCCGCAGCGAGGCGCGCGGTATGACGTCCTCCACCGGCCGGCCGTTGACGATGACGGCCCCGGCGCCGGGGTAGAGTCGCACGCGCGCGATAGAACTCTTCCGCCGCCCGAGCCCGTAATAGTAGTGCTGCTGCTCAGTGACCATCGACTACCCGTCCTGCTCTTCGGCGCCGGCATCCTGCGCCTGGTGCGCGCGAATGGCGGCGAGCACATCCGGCTTCTTCCATCCCGACTCGATCTCGATCCCGAGCCGTTCCGCCTCCGCGTCGAGCTGGCCGCGCGTCCAGCGGCTGAGCGACCCCGACGGTCGGGGCGCGGGCGCCTCCTCGACGGGCGCGGCATCGGAGGCGGCCGCCGGAGCGGGCGCATCCGCCGTCGCCTGGTCGGAGACCGGGCCGGAGTCCGGCGCGGCCCCACCCGAAGCCGCAGCGGCGGCCTCCCCCGCGAGCTCCGCCTCGAGCCGGCGTCGGCGCCGCCTCGAGCGCGCGCCCGTTCCCTCGGCGATCTGCGCCTGGTGCGGGTTATCGGGCCCGGCATACACCTTGAGGTGACGGAAGAGCTCACGGCCCCGCGCGTTGTGCGGCAGCATCCCGCGCACGGCGCGCTCGATCACGCTGCGCGGATCACGCGCGAGCTGCTGCTCGAGCGTCCGCTCGCGCAGGCCGCCGGGGTACCCGGAATGGCGATAATAGACCTTCTGTCGCGACTTCTCGCCGGTGACGGCCACACGCGAGGCGTTGACGATCACGACGAAATCGCCCATCGCAAGGTGGGGCTCGTATGTGGGCTTGTGCTTGCCGAGCAGCAGCGATGCCGCCTCCGTGGCGAGGCGGCCGAGTGGGCGCGAGTCGGCATCGAGGACGTGCCATGCTCGCTCCATGTCGCCGCCCCGGAGGCGGTAGGTTCTAGTCGTCGTCATCGCACATCCCGGTTCCCCGGTACCCGCCCTCACGGGTCCCCGGCTCCCACTCCACCGCGCCGGGCGCGTAGCGCACCCGCAGCAGCTCCAGCCCGCACGCCGGCGCCGTCGGCCCGGCACTGCCGGGTCCCGCCCCCAGCAGTGCTGCGGGCGACCCGACCTCCCGTCGCCCGCACCCCACACGCTCCAGCACGCCGACCATGCGGCGCACCTGGTGGGGCAGGAAGCCGTCCGCCTCCACCGTCACATGGAGGCGCGAGACGCCACGGCGGCGCACCTCGCAGCTCCGCAGCGTGCGGACCGTCGGATAGCCGGCCGGCACCGGGCCGGCGTAGGCCGCCCAGTCCGTCGGCTCCCGCGGCCACCGCGCCGCCGCCCGCGCCATCGCTC
>VYDC01000075.1:9927-13795 GCA_009843585.1 Chloroflexota bacterium
CCCAGGCCCATCGCCGCCCGAGCGGCGACCGCGGCCTCCCATCCACCAACCGATAGCGGCAGACCCGTCCCCGGGCGTCCCGCCTCGGATCGAAGCCCTCCCCCGCGAGCCCGGCGGCGCGCACCGCCACATCCTCCGGGAGGTAGTGGTTGAGCGCGTCCCGGACGGTCTCCGGCGCGTGCCCGCCGCCGAGCGTCAGTGCCGCGACCTGACCCGCCGCGTGCACACCGGAATCGGTGCGCCCGGCGAAGTCCGCGCTCACCACTCTCCCGGAGAACCGCCGCGCCGCCTCCTCCACCTCTCCCTGGACGGTGCGGGCGTCGCGCTGACGCTGCGATCCCGCGAAGTCCGTCCCGTCGTACTCGAGCAGCAGCGCGTAGCGCCGGTCCCCCGACACCCGCGGGCTCTCCGTCTCCGTTCTCAGACGAGCTCCAGTCGCGCCATCAGGGACGCGTCTCCGTGGCGGCGGCCGAGCGTCGTCACACGCGTGTAGCCGCCCTGTCGCTCCTGGTAGCGCGGGGCGATCTCATCGAAGAGCGCCTCGACCACCTCCGGATCGTAGATGAAGGCGAGCGCCTGTCGCCGCGCGTGCAGCGTCCCTCGCTTGCCGAGCGTGATCATGCGGTCGACGAAGCGGCGCGTCTCCTTGGCGCGCGCCTGCGTCGTCTCCACCGCGCCGTGCCGGAGGACATCGGTGGTCAGATTCCGGAACATCGCCATCCGCTGCGCGGTCGGCATGTCGAACCGCCGACCGCTCACCTTATGTCGCATTCCCGCTCCTCATCCCGACCTTCGCCCTGCTGCCGGGCCGCTACGTGCGCCCGCCGCCGTCGGTCTTCGCCTCGCGCAGCGCCTCCATCAACGCCTGGCCAAGGGCGCCCACGCCGTCGCCTTCGGCATCCCCCTCGGCCTCGTCACCGCCCGGGCCGGTGGCCGGGACGGGCGCGGGCTCCTCGGCCGCCGGCTCGGTGGCCTCGACCGCCGTGGCGACGGCCTGGCGCGCCTCCTTGCGCGGCGCCGAGAAGCCGTTCGCGACGAGCTTTTCCCGCAGCTCCTCGTACGACTTGTCACCGAAATTGCGGAGCGCGAGCAGCTCCTCCTCCGACTTCTCAAGCACCGCGCCGACCGTCGTGAGGCCGGAGCGCTTCAGGCAATTGAAGGCGCGCACGGAGAGTCCGAGCGACTCGACGGGAGTGTCGTAGCCCTCGCGGTGTCGCTCGGCGTCGCCCCCGGCGAGGCCGACGGCATCGGGCCTCCCCAAGCGGTGGAAGGGCATCATCTGCTCGCGGAGGATCTCCGCCGCGAGCGCGACGGCGTCCGGGCCGCTCACCGAGCCGTCCGTCCAGACCTCCAGGTCGAGCCGGTCGTAGTTCGTCGCCTGCCCGACGCGCGTGTGCGAGACGGTGTAGTTGACGCGCTTCACGGGCGTGAAGATCGCGTCCACCGGTATGACGCCGATCGCGAGCTCGTCCGAGACCACGGCCGGAAGGAAGCCACGGCCGGTCTCGACGTTCATGTCGACCACCACCGAGGCGCTGGCGTCGTCGAGCGAGGCGAGATGCAGGTCGGGATTGACGATCTCGTAGTCGGCCGTGCACTGGATCATGCCCGCGGTGATCTCGCCCTCCCCCGAGGTCTCGAGGAAGAGGCGCGCCGGCCGGTCCGCATAGGCGCGCAGCCGCACGCTCTTGAGGTTCAGGAGGAACTCGGTGACGTCCTCCTTCATGTGCTCAAGCGTCGAGAACTCGTGATCGACGCCCTCGATGCGCACGGAGGTGATCGCGGCGCCCGGGAGCGAGGAGAGCAGGATCCGCCGCAGTGCATTGCCGAGTGTCGTCCCGAAGCCCGGCTCCAGGGGCTCGGCCACGAGGCGCGCGTAGTCGCCCTCCTCCATCTCGACACGGATCTGCGGAATCAACAGGTCGTGAGCCACTCAGCCACCTCTCCGCGTGAACGACCGCCGGGCCGCGGTCCCGCCTGCGCGCCCCCCCGGGGCGCCACTCATCACCGCGAGTAGTACTCGACGATCGCGCTGGGATTGAACTGGGGATCGATGTCGCCGGGCCCAGGCTCGGCGGCGACTCGGCCGGTGAGCTGCTCGCGGTCCACCTCCAGCCAGCCGGGGACGTCCCGGCCGCGGATCTCCTCCTTGAGGATCTTCGCGTACTCCGTGCGCGCCCCGCGCGGGGTCAGGCCTACCTGCCAGCCCACGCGCACGCGCGCGCTCGGGATGTCGAGCTTCTGACCGTTCACGGCGACGTGCCCGTGCGTGACGAGCTGGCGCGCCTGCGCCCGCGTGCTGCCGAGGCCCATCCTGTAGACGACGTTGTCGAGCCGCTGCTCGAGCTCGCGCATCAGCTCGTCGCCGGTCGGGCCCGGACGTGCCACGGCGTGCAGGTAGTAGCGTCGGAACTGCTTCTCCATCACGCCGTAGGCGAAGCGGACCTTCTGCTTCTCGATGATCTGAAGGCCGCGGTCCGAGACCTTGCGCCGCCGCGCCGGCCGGGGCCCCGGCGGGTAGGAGCGCCGCGTCAGGGCGCAGCGCGCCGATCCGCATATCGACGCGCCGTAGCGGCGGCACTTGCGACACTTCGGACCACGGTAGCGCGCCATGAGACCTCTCAGTCCTCCACCCCGGCCCTCGCGAGCGCCCCGGGGCGAACTCGTCCTCTCCCTACTTGCGCGGTCGACGCCGCGCGCGGCAGCCGTTGTGCGGGATGGGCGTGACGTCGCGGATCGAGGCCACGCGCACCCCGGAGGCCTGCAGCGCGCGGATCGCCGCCTCGCGGCCCGAGCCCGGCCCCTTCACGAAGACGTCGACCTCGCGCATGCCGTGCTCCGTCGCCCGCTGCGCCGCCCCCTCGGCGGCGAGCTGCGCCGCATAGGGAGTGCTCTTGCGGGAGCCGGTGAAGCCGGCCGTCCCGCCGCTGCCCCAGGCCACGACATTGCCGTTCGGATCGGTCAGCGTGATCACCGTGTTGTTGAACGTCGACGCGATGTACGCACGCCCGCGCGGCACGTTCTTGCGCTCGCGCCGGCGCACGCGGGTGGCTCGACCTCGTCCCACGCCTCACCCCTTCGCTCGCCGACGGCCGCGACGCGGCCGCCGGGCCGCCTACTTCCGCGGCGCTCGCCGCTTGCCAGCCACCGTCCGGCGCGCGCCGCGCCGGGTCCGGGCATTGGTCTTCGTGCGCTGGCCGCGGACCGGGAGGCCACGGCGATGACGGTTGCCTCGGTAGCAGTTGATCTCGACCAGTCGCTGGATGTTGCCCCGGACCTCGCGGCGCAGGTCCCCCTCAACCGTGTGCTCGTTCTCGACGATCGCCCGCATCCGCACCAGCTCGGCGTCGCTCAGATCGCGGACCTTCGTCGTCTCGTCGATCTGCGCCTGCTGGAGGATCTTCCGCGCGGTCGCATTGCCGATGCCGTACACGTACGGCAGCGAGAAGAGGATCTGCTTGTCGTCGGGAATCTCGACGCCGGCGACCCGTGCCATGAAGCGCTCCTAGCCCTGCCGCTGCTTGTGCTTGGGATTGCTGCAGATCACGCGCAGCCGTCCGTGGCGACGGATGATCTGGCAGCGGTCGCAGCGCCGCCTCACCGATGCCGATACCTTCATCCCGGACTCCGTTCTGGTCGCCAGCTAGCGGAAGCGGTAGGTGATCCGCCCGCGCGAGAGGTCGTAGGGGGAGAGCTCCACCAGCACGCGGTCGCCGAGCAGGATGCGGATGTAGTGCATCCGCATGCGCCCGGAGACGCTCGCCAGCACGTGGTGCCCGTTGGCGAGCTCGACGTCGAACATGGCGTTCGGCCTCGCCTCCTTCACCACGCCCTCGACCTCAATGACCTCCTTCTTCTGCTTCGCCTT
>VYDC01000268.1:0-6327 GCA_009843585.1 Chloroflexota bacterium
GCCTCATGCACTGGAACCGCTACGCCGCCGCCAACGACGAGTTCGTGCCGTTCCACATGGAGGCCGCCGCCGGCATCGAGGCGGGTGGGGACGCTGCCTTCGGGATGGGGAACCTGCGCCACACCTACCTGGTGAACGCCGTGCGCGACTGGGCGGGTGACGAGGCGGAGATCCGCGAGGTCGGCTGCCAGTACCGCGCCTTCAACTACCGGGGCGACACCCTCATCTGCTCGGGCCGCGTCGTCGAGGCGAGTGTGGGGCCGGGGCGGGACGGGCCGGTCGGGCTGGTCCGGCTCGAGCTCGCCGTGACGAACCAGGAGGGGGCCGTGGTCTCCCCCGGGCATGCCCTCGTCGCGCTCCCGCTCTCCCGCGAGACCGCCCCGGCGAACGCCGGCGGCGGCGATCGGCTATAACGCGGAGCGAGCCGTCGCGGGAGGTGCGCCGTGATCGACAGCCAGATCCATGTCTTCGCGCGAGAGAACCTCCCCGACGGCAACCGGGCGGAGTTCGCGCGCCGCGCCGCACGCTCCCGGCTCCCCTACCGCGACCCGCAGGAGATCCTCCCGCGCGTGGGAAGGGGCACCTGGGATCCTGAGGGCGCGGCCGTGCTGGAGTTCATGGACCAGGCGGGGATCGACCTCGGCGTGAACGCCACCTGCGACTTCGGCCCGTGCTTCGGCGAGGAGGCCGAGTGGGACGGGCTCCGGATCCACGAGCACGCCTACGAGGTGACGCAACTCCACCCCGGGCGGATCGCCTTCCTCTGCGGCGTCGATCCGAGGCGACACGACGCGCTCGAGATCCTCGATCGCTCGGTGACGGAGTGGGGCGCCGTCGGCTGGCAGTGCTTCCCGGCGAACGGCTACGCCCCGACCGACCCGCTCTGCCTCCGGCTCTTCGAACGCTGCCTCGCGCTCGGCGTCCCCGCCGTGATCCGCACCGGCTCCGGCGACATCGGGCCCTACACCGCCTACTCGCATCCCTACTACCTCGAGGACGTCGCGCGCCTCTACCGCGACCTGGAGATCATCGACGAGCACGCGGGCGGCGGCCTCGACGGCCTCTGGCGCGAGTCGCTGCTGGTGGCGAGCACCAACCCCAACGTCTCGCTCGGGCTCGGCCTCTGGCAGGGCGGGGCACTCTTCGGCTCGCCGCGCGCCCCCGACCGCGTCGGCGAGTTCCTGCGAATCCTCCACACCATGCGCGAGCAGGTCGGCGCCCACCGGCTGCTCTGGGCCTCCGACTACATGCGCGGCTTCAACGTGGAGCACGCGGTGCGGTGGGCGACGCTCTTCCGGGAGCTCCCCGACGTCGCCCGCGAGCACGGCTTCGTCTTCGACGCGGACGAGGTGGACCTGATCACCGACCGGAACGCGCGGCGCCTCTTCTCCCTTCCGGCGATCGGCGAGGCGGCCGCGACCCCGTGACGGACGGCCCCGGACCAGCGGGAGCCCCCGGGGAGGCGCCGCCCCGTTACACGCCGGACGGCGAGCTCGTCCCGCCTCCCTCGGCCGCCGACGTGCTCTACGAGCCCCAAGGCCCCTTCTGCTGGATCACGCTCAACCGCCCTCTCGTCCTGAACGCCATCGACTGGTCGGTGCGGCGGCAGCTCGCGCGGGCGATCGAGCAGGCGGGTCGCGACGAGGAGGTGCGCGCCGTCGTCCTGCGCGGGGCGGGCCGCGCCTTCTGCGCGGGCGGCGACATGCAGTCCTCCCCCGAGCCCTCGGACGGGGTCGCCACCCCCGGCTTCCTCGAGCTCGTACTCGCGCTGTGGAACCTCGAGAAGCCGGTGATCGCGGCGGTGCGGGGGCACGCCGTCGGACTCGGGTGCGAGCTCGCCGGCGCCTGTGACC
The DNA here is from genome assembly GCA_009843585.1 of Chloroflexota bacterium. GTDB lineage: Bacteria > Chloroflexota > Dehalococcoidia > UBA2979 > UBA2979 > VYDC01. The sequence continues at coordinate 1,854 of VYDC01000268.1, forward strand.
TCGCGGTCGCATCCGAGGATGCGCGCCTCGGGGAGATACAGATCCGGCACGGCTACCGCCCGCCGGTGCTGATCGCTCCCTTCCTGACGGGGCTGCGGGGGGCGAAGGAGCTGCTCCTGCTCGGAGAGCTCGTCGGGGCGGAGGAGGCGCTCCGACTGGGCCTGGTCAACCGAGTCGTCCCCGGGGAGCGCCTCGAGGAGGAGGAGGCGGCGCTCGCGCTCCGTCTCGCCGCCCTGCCGGACGCGACGGTTAGGCTCAACAAGCTTCTGGTCAACCGTGTCTATGAGCTGGCCGGCTTCCGCGAGGCGCTCGGCTACATGGACGAGCCCGACCTGGCCGCGCTCGGCGAGGCGACGGGCGCAGACCCGCTCGCGCGCGAGCGGCTCGCCGTGCTGCGAGATCAGGGGTGGCGCGCCTTCGTCGACAGGCGCGACGCCGGCGCGGAGCCCGGGCGCCCCTGAGGCCGTCCGCCGGGAGGCTGGTGACAGGCGGCGCGGTCGGCGCGATAGTACGGTCGGCGCCGCCGGTCGGCGAGCACGAGGAACGGGGCGAGCATGCGCTGGGGCATCTACCTGAACCCGCAGACGCCGGGGCCCGACGACGACGGCCGCATCATCGATGAGGTCCTGGGGCAGACCGACCTCGCCGAGCAGCTCGGCGCCTCGCACGTCTGGCTCACCGAGCACTACTTCACCGGCTACAACGCCTTCTCGGACCCGATGATGCTGGCGGCGGCGATCACGCAGCGCAACCACCGCCTGCGCATCGGCTTCTCCGTCACGATCGCGCCCTTCGCCCATCCGATCCGCTTCGTGACCCAGTGCAATCTCCTCGACCGACTCTCCGGCGGGCGCGTCACCATCGGCGTCGGCGCGGGCAACTCCCCCGACGAATACGCGGGCTGGGGCCTCGATCGCGAGAACCGGCACCAGCGCATGAACGAGCTGATGGACGTCGCCGAGCGCGCTTGGGGCGCCGGCTCCGACGGCTTCGACTACGACGGGGAGCACTTCCGCGGCTCGGTGCGCGGCCGCATGATCCCCTCCCCCGTACAGAGACCGCACCCGCTCATCGCCTATGCGACGGCGACCCCGGAGCGGCTGCGCATGGTCGGGAGCAAGGGCTGGGCGCTGCTGCTCGGCCCACAGACGGCGGAACTTCTCGCCGCGAGGCTCCACCACTACGTCGCGGGGATGGACGACGCCGGCCTCGGCGAGGAGGAGCGCGCGCGCGCCTGGGGCAACAGCGCCGTGCTCAGGCAGATCTACGTCGCCGCTCCCGGCGAGGACTGGCGAGAGACGATCCGCCCGGCGATCGAGACCTACGTGCGCAAGAGCGCCCTCGCCAACACCGGCATCGACGAGCTCCCCACCGACGACATGGAGCGCCGCGCGGAGCGACTGTCGGAGGTGCAGCTCTTCGCCGGGCAGCCCGAGGAGATCGCGGAGCGCATCCGGCCCTTCGCCGAACTCGGCGTCGACCAGGTGATGTGCTGGTTCACCTTCGGGCATATGCCGGACGAGCAGGTGCGCGCATCGATCCGGCGCTTCGCGGAGCAGGTCGCGCCCCGCATCGCGGAGATCGAGCCGGACGAGGGGCTGCTCGAGCGCATCGTCGAGCGCGCCGGGACGGAGACCCGCACCGCCGCGCAGATCGCGCAGCGCGCCGGGGCGAGGCCCGGCGGCCGCGGCTAGCGGAGGAGAGGGCCATCGCCACGCGAGCGCCGGACGGGATCGCCTTCCTCGCTCCGACGGGGATGCTCGGGACGGGCTTCCCCGAGGCCTCGCTGCGGGCGGGGCTCGAGCGTCGCCCGGCCTTCCTCGGCGTCGACGCGGGATCGACCGACCAAGGGCCGCAGGCGCTCGGCACCGGGGAGCCGTTGCTCTCCAGAGAGGCCATCCGGCGCGACCTCTCGCTGCTGCTGCCGGCCGCGCTGGAGCACGGGATACCGCTGCTCGTGGGATCGGCCGGGCCCTCGGGCTCCGACGACGCGCTCGACGGCCTCTGGAGGGTGCTGCGCGAGGTCGCCCGCGAGCAGGGCCTTCACCCGCGCGTCGCCCTCATCCGCGCCGAGCAGCAGGCGGAGCACCTCGCGGGCGAGCTGCGCGCCGGTCGCATCCACCCCCTCGGGGCGGCACCCCCGCTTGAGGAAGCGACGCTGCGCCGCGCGCGCCGCATCGTCGCGATGATGGGCCCGGAGCCGTACCAGGCGGCGCTCGATCGGGGCGCCGACGTGGTGCTCGCCGGCCGCTCCACCGACGCCGCTATCTTCGCGGCGCCGCTCCTGCGAGCCGGCGCCGCCCCCGGCCCCGCGTGGCATGCCGGCAAGATCGTCGAGTGCGGCGCCGCCGCGTCGACGGCGCGAACCGCCCCCGATGGGATGCTCGGACTCGTTGACGACGAGGGCTTCAGCGTCGAGCCGCTGGACCGGGGGATGCGCTGCTCGCCACTCTCGGTCGCAGCCCACGCGCTCTACGAGACGCCCGACCCGACGCGGCTGATCGAGCCTCCGGGGACGCTCGTCACCTCGGACTGCCGCTACGAGCAGGCGGAGGACGGGCGCTCCGTCCGCGTCACCGGCAGCGCCTTCGAGCCGGCGCAGCGCTACACGGTCAAGCTCGAGGGGGCGGAGCTCGCCGGCTACCAGACGATCGTCCCGGCCGCGGTGCGGGATCCGCTGCTGCTGCGACAGCTCGACGCCTGGACCGACACGCTCCTGGAGAAGATCCGCGAGCGCGCCCGGGGCTTCCTCGGGGCGGCGCTCGAGCCGGGATCGTGGTCGGTCGCCGTGCGCGTCTACGGACGCGACGGCGCGCTGGGGGCTCTCGAGCCGGAGCGGCGTCTCGAGGGGCACGAGGCGATGCTGCTCTTCGAGTTCACGGCACCGGAGCAGGCGCAGGCGACGGCGATCGCGAAGAGCGCGGGGCTCCTCGCGATGCACCACCCGATCGAGGGGTGGGAGGGCTTCGTGAACGCCGTCGCCTTCCCCTACGCGCCCTACGAGATCGAGCGCGGCGCCGTCTGGCGCTTCTCGCTCAACCACGTCTGGGAGCTCGCCGACCCGCTCGCGCCCTTCCCCATCGCGCTCGAGGAGCTCTAGGGATGGCGCGGCTGCACGAGCTCGCGCGGCTGGTGCGCAGCAAGAACGCGGGGCCCTTCGCCGTGACCTTCGATCTGATCTTCGACGACCCCTCCACCTTCGAGGCGGTCCGCGACGCCGGAGTCGTGACGCCCGGGCTCTTCGCGAAGCTCTACGGCGTACCCGAGGAGCAGGTCACGCTCGTCGCCTACACCCCGGCGCTCGCCATCAAGGCGACGATCCCGCGGCCGGTCGCCTCGGGCGACCTCGCGGACACCGACGTCTTCGGCGCCCAGCTCTACGGACCGCTGGTGGAGCTCGAGGTGCCGGGCGTCGCCGGGCGCGGGGCGCCGGCCGGCGGCGCGGTGCGGCCCTGAGCCGGGAGGGGGCGCGCGTGGAGTGGGCGGTCTTCTCGCTCGCCGCGAGGGCGAGCTGGGTGATCCGGGAGATGGCCGCCATCCGGCCCGGCGAACAGGTGCTCGTCGCGGCCGACTACGCCTCGGACTTCTCGGTGGTCGAGGCGCTCACCGCCGCCGCCGCCGCCGCCGGTGCGGAGACGACGGTCGCGGTCATGCCGCCGCGGCCGCACGCCGGGGCGCCTGCCTCCCGCGTCATGTGGCACGCGGCGAACGGCGCCGACGTCGTCATCTGCCCGTCCACCACCGTGCTCCACTTCACGCGCGAGATCCGGCAGGCGCTGACGGAGAAGCGCATCCGGCTCGTCTCCATCTCGATCGGGCGCGACGAGATGCTCCACGGCGCGGGCTCGGCCGATCCGCAGGAGGTGCGTTCCCTGACGCAGCGCGTCTACGACGTGCTCGCTCCTGCGCGGGAGCTGCGCATCACGTCTGCGAACGGGACCGCGTTCAGCTGCTCGGTCGAGGGGCGGCTCCCGAACCTCTCCATCGGCCGGGCGGACGAGCCCGGGCGCATCGGGACCTTCCCCTTCGGAGAGGTCCCGCATGCCCCCATCGAGAGAACCGCCGAGGGAACCGTCGTCTTCGACGGCCCCATGCACACCGTCGGACACCTCAGCGAGCCGGTGCGTTACGAGGTGCGGGCGGGCCGCGTCGTCGAGGTCGCCGGAGGCGACGAGGCCGAGCTCCTGCGCGGCCTGATCGAGACGACCGAGAACGCCGACGTGATCGGCGAGGTCTCGGTCGGGACGAACCCCGCCGCTCGCCCCGACGGCGATGTCCAGGAGGCGAAGAAGCGGCTCGGGTGCGTGCACATCGCCGTCGGCGACGCCACCGGGCTCCGCGGGCTCACGTGGAGCCCGCTCCACATCGACGGCGTCATCCGCCGCCCGACGGTGTGGGCCGACGACACGCTCGTCGTCGAGGACGGTGCGCTCGCCCTGTGAGGCGCGGCTTCGTCGACACGCCGGGCGGGCCG